>JANTGY010000156.1 GCA_024762695.1 Anaerolineae bacterium | reverse complement strand
CTGCTGGACAGCTTCCCAAGTTTTTCGACAACATTTACCGAGATGCGGAGGAAGATTTTATGCTGTTGGGCACGGCCGAAATTGCTTTGACCAACGTTCACCGCGATGAAATTTTAGACGAGGCCGACCTTCCCATCCAATATGTTGCTTACACGCCCTGCTTTCGCCGCGAGAAGATGAGCGCGGGCAAGGATGTGCGCGGTATTAAGCGCGGTCATCAGTTTGATAAGGTGGAAATGTACCAATTTGTTCACCCGGATAAGAGCTATGAGACCATCGAGCAGTTAAAACAGCACGCGATAGACATTTGTGAAGCATTGGGGTTTCGTTATCGTGTTTTGGATTTATGCACGGGCGACATCGGTTTTTCGATGACGAAGACGTATGACATAGAGATTTGGGCGGCGGGCAGCCAGGAATGGTTGGAGGTTAGCTCGATTAGCAATGCGGAAACGTTCCAGGCGCGGCGAGCCAATGTGAAGTTCCGCCCGGAAGGGGGCGGCAAGGCGCAGTATGTGCATACGCTCAATGCCAGCGGGCTGGCCCTGCCGCGGGTGATGATTGGGATACTTGAGAATTATCAGCAGGCGGATGGAAGTGTGGTTGTGCCGGAGGCGTTACGGCCGTATATGAATGGCATTGAGGTGATTCGTTAGCCGCGTTCCTTAATCCGTAATCCGTAATCCGTGAATCGTATTCCGTTCACGGATTACGTCTTCATACACGCGCATCATCCGTTCCACAATCTTAGGCCAGGCGTATTGTTGGGCATGTTCGCGGGCTTGTTTGCTGAGTTGTTGGCGGCAGGCGGGATCGGTTAGCAGTTCATAAATGCGTTCCGCCAGCGCTTCGGGGTTGCGCGAGGGGACATGGTAGCCATTTACCCCATCCTTCACCAAAAAAGCCAAACCGCCTACCTCTGAAGCGATGACCGGCGTTCCCATCGCCATCGCTTCCAATGCCACCATACCAAAGCTTTCGTAGTGCGAAGGCATGATGACCATTTCGGCGGCGGCGTAATAGTTGGGCAGGGTGTTTTGGTCTTTGGCCCCCAAAAAAGTGACTAAATCGTGAATGCCTAACTCCTGACGCATCGCTTGCAGCCGGGCCATCTCCTCGCTCCGGTCTTCCGACCAGGGATCGCCGCCGATGATGGCGACGCAGACGTTTTGCACCGCTTCTGGGCGGCATTTTTGGATGAGGGCCATCGCTTTGAGGAGGGTGTCAATTCCTTTGAGCGGTTCGATGCGTCCGGCAAACATGATGTTTTGATGGTGCGATGGAATGTTGACTTGTCTTTTGGCGGCTTGTTGCGGGGTTGGGGTGAACCGCTCTAAATCTACGCCGGGCGGAATGGTGGCGACTTTGTTCATGTCGGCGCCGTAGAGCCATTGGAATTGGGCTTCTTCGGCGGGGGTGGCGGCGATGAGGCGGTCGGCGATGGACATGACGCGGTTTTCGCCGGCGATGCGGGCGGGGGAGGCGCGTTGGCTGTCGTCTGTGGCGATGCGGTTTTTCATGCGACCCAGGGTGTGGAACATGTGGACGATGGGCACATCCCAGGCGTCGCGCAGGCGCTCGGCGACGAGGCCGGAGAGCCAGTAATGGCTGTGGATGAGATCGTAGCGGATGTTGGCGTTGCGGGCGAAGTTGAGAACGCCTTCAACGAATTCATCCAGATGGTTTTGCACGTCGGCGACGGGGATGGGTTTTTGGGGGCCGGCGACGATGTGGATGACACGGCCGTTTTCCCCCAAATCATGCACCACGCGCGGTTGGCAGTCGTCCTGGGAGCGGGTGAAGACATCGACCTGGATGCCGCGACGGCTGAGTTCGCGGCTGAAATCGCGTACGTAGACGTTCATGCCGCCCGTTTTTTTGCCGCCCAGCATGGCCAGCGGGCAGGTATGCACGCTGAGCATGGCGATGCGGTGGGGAGGAGGAGTTGGGTGTGTCATTGGGAACATGGTTGGTTATATTTTTGCGTCTTGCGTCTTGCGTCTTGCGTCGGAATGGAGCGCTTTGGACGTAAGACGTATTACGCAGGACGTGTGATGTGCAACCGGAAAATCTCCGTATCTTTGGCCCCGAACCGGTATTTGTAGGTTTCGTTGCCGCGCAGGAAGTCAAATTGGGTACGGCCGTCTGCAATCGCTTTTTCGATGGCTTTGGCGGTGAGGACAACGCCGAGGCTGAGCGGGCCGAATGCGGTTGGATCGAGGCCGGAATTGTAAACCCAGATACGGCCGTCATAATCAAAGTTGAACAGGGCAGCCGCTTTCCGGCCCTCAATTTCGGCAAATAGAAGCTGCAAGGAGCCATCGGCCAGCGCCGCCTGGGCCGATTCGTGGAAATGGGCGCGCCGGCCATCGTTGAGCCAATCTCGTTTTTCGAGCGTGCTTTTTTGCAGCAGTTCGAGAAAATCGTTGACGGCTTGTTGGGAATCGTCGTCGGGGGAAACGGCCGTAACTTGCACTTCAGCCGCGTCGGCCCGGCGCAGCTTACGGCGCACTTCGCGTCGCTGTTTGCTGTCCAGGCTGTTCAGGTAGGCGTCAAATGTGGCCGGCAGTTCGATGATGGGGCAAACTTCGTGAACGCTTTCGGCTAGCGACAAATTGTGCTGTTGGGCCAGCCGGGGCCAAATGGCGCGGGTGGGGGAGTCGGCGGGCACGTTGCAGAAGTCCAGGGATGTCCAGGCGGGATAATCGGGGCCGCACAAGACGTTGAATACGGCCGTCCATGCCTCCTCTGCATCTTCGACCCGACAAATCAAGTCCAGGTAATCTGTCTCTTCTACACAACCGTTAAAATGAACGACGCCGTCCGCTTGGATATTCAGGCAGGCGATGGCGGCCAACTCGCCCGAATCGCGCCGCGCCGTTATGGTTGTCAGAACCGCGCCCTCTGGCTGCAAATGGCGATGCCATGAATGTTGGTATGATAATGTTTGGAAAGGCGTATTGGTCATGCTTTGGGACGCCAACTCGTCCCATTCCGCCGCCAATTCGCTAAAAGCTGACTCGCCCCTAATTAATTTTGTTTGCATCGCGCTATCGTATTCCCTTTTTGTAAACAATGGATGATTTTGACGCTATTATAGCGCATTTGAGTAGATGGAAACGGTTTGGAAGATTACGGTCTGGGTGATTCCGTTACTGTATGACAGGCAGCCAACGCAAAACCGGCGGTTCTTTGCCGCCAGTAACCAAAACCAAGCTTAAGTTTTTATTTTTGCAATTGTTTGATAGGTAACAAGATGTGGAAGGCGCTGCCGGGCGGATTGTCGGGATCGCGTCGTTCGCTTTCGGCCCAGATACGGCCGTTATGCGCCTCCACAATCCCCTTTGCAATCGCCAAACCCAGCCCTAAACCGCCGCCTTGAAAAGCAGACTTGCTCGTAGAATGATGTTCTATAGCCCCCAGCGCGTAAAATTGGTCAAAAATATGCGCTTGTTCACTCTGGGGGATGCCAATACCCGTATCCTTGATAATTAAGTCAACGGCGTCGTCTAAAGCGCGTCCGACAATATAAATGTGTCCCTTGTCTGGCGTAAATTTGATGGCGTTGCCAATAACGTGTGAAACGGCCATTTTGATCTGTTTCCCATCTCCTTCAATCAACGGTAAATGGGACAGATTGCCAATGTGCAGTGTAAGGCGACGTTCCAGGCATACTTCTTGATAGCGGTTGACCATATCTTCAACAATATGCTCCAGTCGAACCGGGCCAACGGAAATATCTAACTTACCCGAAGCGATACGCGATACGCTGATAATTTCGCCAATCACTTCTTGCATACGGCCGGCGCCAGCGCTCAGCCCGGTAGCGATGTGTTCCAGGTCGGCGGCAGGAATGGCTTCGGTTCGCTTCAGGTTTTCTTCCAATAAGTGGGCGTAGCCATGCACTAAAGTCAGCGGCGTGCGCAGCTCATGCGAAACGAGCAGGATAAAATCGCTCTTCAACCGATCTAACTCACGCAGCCGATGATTCATTTGCTCCAGTTCGCGTAGTTTCTCTTCCAGCCGCTCGACCATGTTTTGGGCGTGAAGTTGCAAATGTTCGCTGCGCTCTTCGGCGCTTAACGGCTCTTCATGCCCTTGAAGATAATTTTCGACCTGGCGAGGAAATTGAGCGACATCGATGGGTTTGGTGAGGAAGCCGGTACAGCCGGCGGCCAGGGCTAATTGACGGCTGCCGGGGCTGTTGTTGGCTGTCAGGGCAACAATAGGAACATCGGCAAAATTGGGTAGACTGCGTAAGCGCGTTGTAATTTCCCGTCCATCCATGTTGGGCAGGTTGATATCCATTAAAATAAGATTTGGTTCTTTGTCGCGGGCGACGGTAATGCCTTTCAACCCATCATCGGCCAGAAAGACGGTATAGCCGCGATTGGTTAGTACGCGCTCCACCAATTGGCTGCTGGCGTAATCATCTTCGATGTACAGAATTCTGGATTGTGTCATGAACTATTTTCTCAGTTGCTTCGGTCTATCCTGTTTGCAAAGTAACTGCCAAGCCTCTCAGGATGTCATGCCCGCGTTGATAGTTTTTTTGCAAGATATGTTTATTGTACAGTTTTGTGCAAGGGTTTCAATAGCCGAAAACTCCCGGCTGTTTGACCAGACGCGGGATTTTGGCGTTGCTTGGCGCGATGGAATTAGTCGGGGGAGGGCGCGGCAGCAAGCGGCAAGCCGCTTAATGATACTTCGGTGGGGCTGTTGGCGGGTTGGCGCACGGGCAAGACGACATGAAAGGAACTGCCTTGTCCGAGTTGGCTGTTGACCCATATACGGCCGTTATGCGTACTAATCAGCCAGTGTGTGATGGGGAGACCCAGCCCTGTTCCCCCCACAATACGAGAATCACGATTCTCCACCTGTTCAAAACGTTGGAAAAGCGAATCATAATCCCTTTCATCAATGCCAATGCCCGTATCTTCAACAACAATGTGGACATCGTCATCCTCGTGTTCAACCAGCAGACGGATGTGTCCTTCGTTGGTGAATTTTGCCGCATTCGATAATAAGTTGTTCAAAATTTGGCGCAAGCGCACTGGGTCGGCTTCTATCTGGGGCAGGTTGGGAGCGATGTCGGCGATAAGCTGCACCTTTTCTCCGTCTACAAGACTGCGAACCGTGTTTAAAGCCATGTGAACGGCTTCATCCAAATTAATTTGAGTAAAGCTGACCTTCATTTTACCGGCTTCAATCTTAGCCATATCTAAAACCTCGTTAATGAGCGCCAGCAAATGCTGGCCGTTTTGGTAAATGGCGGTCAGGTCTTCCTTTTGGGTGGCGGTGAGCGGCCCGTCAATCCCTTTCAAAATAACGCGCGAAAAACCGATGATAGAGTTCAGCGGGGTGCGTAATTCATGGGACATGTTAGCCAGGAACTGTGTCTTGAGATGATCTAATTGGCGCAGGCGTTTGTTGCTGGCCTGGATTTCTTCAAAGAATTGGGCGTTGGCGATGGCCAGGCTGGTTTGGGTGGCGATGCTGCGCAGCAGTTGGACGTCTGTCTCTGTGTATTTGCCCGGTTCGTAGGATTGCAGGCTGATGAGGCCGGTGGGCTGGTTGTCTTGCAGCAGCGGAACCCACAGGGAGGATTGGGGAACGGCCGTTGCCCCCGGAATCACTGTTTGCCGCATGAGCGGATGGCTGGCATCGGCGACGAGAGGCTTGCGTTTGGCGAGTAGTTTGTGCAGCGGCGCGCCGACGTCAATAATTTGCGGCGGACTGACTGTCGTTTCCCCTTCGCGGACGCATAAAATGGGCGTGTATTGACCAGTTTCGGCTTCATAACGCGCCAGCGTGAAAATTGTATTGTCCAGCAGGCGTCCCACCTGTCCGTAAACGGTTTGCGCCAGGTTAGCCAGGTTGAGGATGCCGGTGATGCCGGATTGAATCTGATTCAGGGTGATCAGCTCCTGGGCGCGGCTGAGCGTGTCTTCCAGAAGATTTAGGTTTTCCAGTTGGGTGGTTAGATGATCGACGATAGTTTGGGCGAAGATGGTGTTGGCCTGGTTAAACGGCCGTTGCCCGCGCTGCGAATCCAATGCCAGAAAACCAATCAACTCTTGCTGACTGGTCGCCGGAATGAGGAGCGTTGATTTAGCGCCGTATGGACGCACATAGCGATCCATACAATCTTCAGACGCTTCATCTTCGGTTAAAAGAAGCGGTTCTCTCTCTCGTTTGAGGCGTTTAAATACAAAATCATTTGACGATGGCAGATGAATGTCGGCTCCAGTTGCCGCTGGCGGGTTCTCAGCCACAATTTTGCCCTCGCCTGTTTGCATGTCGTACAAGACAAACCGGCAGTGCGACGCGCCGGTATAGCGTGCGACGTATTGCACGGTGATAGACAGCGCATCGTCGCGGGTGAGCGCCTGGCTTAAGGCCTGGCCCGCCTGGTAAAGCGTTTCCGCCTGGTTTAGAAGCTGCTGGTTAGAGAGGATGACCGCCGATTGATCGACCAGGGTGAAAAATGGCTGCAACTCTGTTTCATTAAACGGGGCGGCGTCGGTTCGCTGCAAGGCCAGCGTTCCCAGCCATTCGCCGTCTACCTGGATGGGAACCAAAGCTAAAGCGCGCAGGTTGTTTACGCGATTGAGGCGGCGGGCCAGACGGCCGAGGGACTGATCAGTTTGTCCGTTGCGAATCAAAATCAGTTTGCTGGCCATCAACTGATCGCCAAAGGGGAATTTGTCGCGTGGGAAACGATCTTGTGGATTGTAGCGTTTGGGAGCGCGGCTCCATAACACGGGCAGCGCAAAAAAGTCCGGGGCGTCATGATCCACGCTAATGATGTAAGCGGCGTCGGCCAGGTTAGAACTGCGGGCAAAGTCAATGAGGGCTTGATAAACGTCAACGGCCGTATGCGCGGCATTGATTTGGCGGCTGGCAACATAAAGCCGATTCGTTTCATCCAGATTGTCTTGCACGCGCGTAAACAGGCTGGCATTGACAATGGCGACGGCGAATTGGTCGGCCAGCGCTTGCAGCGCCGTCACCGTATCTTGGGCAAAAACGCCCGTTTTGCGGCTTTGAATGGTCAATGCGCCCGTGATGAGGCCGCGCGTGCGCAGCGGCAAAGTCAACTCGGCGCGCGTATCCGGCAGCAGTGGGTTACGATGGAATGATTTGGCGACGCTCACGTCTTGTTCGGCGTGGGCCTGGCCGCTGTCGATGGCGACGCTGATCATGGATGAACCGTTTAGAGGAAGCTGGAAATTTTGTTCAACTAATAGTTTGCCTGCTTCGCCTGTACCAGCGCGCAGCGTTGCTGTTTGGCTGTCTTCATTTACCATGAACAGCCCTACGTAATAATAATCAAAACTGGCCCGAATTAACTCCACTACTTCTTGCATTAACTGTTCACGGTCCAGGATGGTCGTGGCGGCGCGGGAGACTTCGGCGGCCAGGCTGAGTTGATTGGAAAAGGAGCGCGCCGTTTGCAAAAGCTGGGCGTTGTTGAGCGCATTACTCATCTCACGAATCAGGGCTTCGGCAAACTCGGCATTTTCTTCGCTAAGCGCCGAGGCGGCGGGGAGCTTGATCTGGCCGAAGGGATGGTCGCCGACGCGCATGGCGACGGCACGGCCGTCCTCTCCCGACGGCAGGGTGGGGGCCTGGCGGGTGAAGTTGAGGGCATTGTCGTTGAATGAGGCATTCAAGACGGCCGTTTCGCTGTTCCAGATGGCGTCTACGTAACGGCCGTGCAAAATCTCTAGTTCGCGCGCCCGCTGCCGTGTCTCAGAAAACAGCAGCAAATTGCGCCACAACGCAGCCAAATTTTGGGCAAAAGTGCGAATCAGGATGGCAATTTCTTCATAGCTGTAATTGTCCAGGCTGCCACTGTTGACCGCCACGCCGCCGAATCGTCCGCCGCCTAAACGGAGAATGATGGCGATGGCGACCGATTCCTTGCGGCTTTCCGCCGGGTAGCGGTTGATAATTTCGCCATTGCCGGACAGCGCGCCGTTAAGCAAGTCGGCTGCCTGTGTGGGGCTAAATGAGGCGGATTGTTCGTCAACGGCCGTCATCGCGCGTCGAATCCAATGCGAGTCGGCGGCGCGGAATTCATAAATCGCCGCATCGGCCAGGCCCAACGCCTGGCAAATGCCGTCCGCCGCCTTTTCCAACAGCGCCGGCTCATCGGTGATGGGCACAAGGTGGGCGTTGAGTTGAAGCACCTGATTCAGGTTGTGATTTCGCTGCTCTTGCGCCTGGTGCAGACGACGTTGCTGCTGCAACTGTTTGTGCAGGGCTTGCTGCAAAGCCAACTGCGATTGTTCTTGCACTTTTTGGCCGACAATTTCACGGTTATGGGCTAATTTCTCCAGAAAGCGGAGTTGGAAATCGGCAAGACGAGCTGAATCGGCCGTTTTAGCCCACGTCGTTTGGTCCAGCGCGCGCATCATGGCCGATGCTGTAACGAGGGCTAATCCGTCTTCGGCCAACTGCATTGTTAGCGTTATGATTTCGGCTTCGCCAGCTTCGGCGGCGACAAATTGGACGATTAAATCGCTAATTGCGCCAATGATTTGCCGGCCGCTGCGCGGCGAAGTGAGCCGGCCGCTATTATCAATGGCATGCTGCGTGAAGGCATCATTGAGCGCTTGTTCAATTTCGGCGCGGCTAGCGAGGCGGTCGGGCTGATAGCTCATGCGCTATGCGGCCTCCTTGCGGAAGAAAGCGGCGTGGAAGGTAATACCCATGCCTGCCTGGTCCTCTTCAGTGATGAAATCGTCGGGGAGACCGAGGAATTGGGCCAGCGGTTGGATGCGGATTGGCTGCCAGGGTTTCATCATGGCGATGTTCTGTTCCAGCGTGTAAAGTTGCATCGGCAGACCGGCAGCGGCGCTGAGAGCCAGTAATTTCTCGTAGCGCTGCGCCTCGATTTGTTCGGCGCGGGTTTGCAGGACGACGAAGATTTGCGAACCGACGGCGGCCCAGTTGTGCAGGGTTTGGGCGAGACGGCCGTTTTGCGCCTCGGTCAAAAATAAGATCAGGGTGTTGAGGCCGATAGCGACCGGCTCGCGCCGCGCGATAAGACGGCGTACATCGGGCGCGTTGAAGATGTCGTTTATGTGGCGCACATTGCCGTAAATGTAATCAATGTTGATATGTTCGGCGAAAAGGCTTTGTCCGTAGCTGACGGCGACGGGGTTGATGTCGCTGTAAACGACGCGGGCATCGGGCACAGCAATATGCAAATGGTTTTCTGTGGGCATACCAGAACCGAGGTCGAGAAATTGCTTCAACCCATCTTTATAAAGAGTGCCGGCTGCTTCTTGGATGAAAGCGCGGCGCAAACGGGTCCATTTGCGGA
>JANTGY010000155.1 GCA_024762695.1 Anaerolineae bacterium | reverse complement strand
GTGCGGCGCGGGTTAACCCTCGTCCTGCGACAAGAACCGGATTTTGAAATTGTTGGCGAAGCAGATAATGGCTTGGATGCGGTGCGGATGGCCCAAGAATTGGCTCCCGATTTGGTTCTGCTGGACTGGAAGATGCCCCAGATGGATGGTTTGCAAGCGGCGGCGGCGATGTTGGAACAGGGAACGGCCGTGCGCACCCTCCTCCTTTCCGGCGCCCCTATCGAACAAGCCGCCCTGGACGCGCTGGAAAACGGCGTCAACGGCTTCATCCACAAAAACATCAGCCCGCGCAGCCTCGCTCACGCCATTCGCGTCGTCGCCGGCGGCAAAAGTTACCTCGGCTCCGAAATCACCCAGGCCCTCATCGCCCGCAGCCAGGAGGCCCGCCAACCGCCGCCGCCAACCGCCGCCCTTTCATCCCGCGAGATGGAAGTTTTGACCCTCATGGCAACCCCGGCCACCTACCGCGAAATTGGCGAAAGGCTCTTCATCAGCGAAGAAACCGTCCGCACCTACGCCAAACGCATCTTCGCCAAATTAGATCAGCCCAACCGCACCCAGGCCGTCATCGCCGCGCTGCGCTTGCAATTAATTGCGTTAGATTGAGAGCGGTCAGCCTGTCAGCCCATCAGCATTTCAGCTAGTCAGCTATCGGCCTGTTATGGTTGATGAACACGGCAAAATGCGCTGTTCGCTAATGCACGATTACGACAACGCCGCCCACTCTTTGTAATTCCTTGACATTGACCCGCGTCCTCTGTCTCTGTCTTTGTCTCTGTCTTGACTTCCGCTTCCGCCTCTTCCGCCTGCCGTACCAGAGCCAAATACGCCTCGTGCTCGGTGTAAAAACCCTCAATAATCTTCTCTGGATCAGGCACAAGTCCTGCATCTGAAGCGACGCCAAGCTGCACTTTTCCGGCATAGCTGATGATGCTCAAACCCAGGCTGACGCGGCCGGATTGGGGAACCCAAAACATGATGTCTTTGATTTTGCCGCCAGCCAGATAGAGGGGAATGGGCGGGCCGGGAACATTGGTGAGTACGGCCGACGCCTTCGACCCAAACATCTTCACCAATACATCGTGCAATTCCTCCGGCGACATGCCAATCCCTTTCAAAATGGTAAAAGCGACCGGCACTTCCGGCGATTTTTTCAATGTATCCATCCTATCCCGCACCGCTTCCAGCCGTTCTAACGGATCGGCCTTGTCGAGAGGAAGCTGTAAAAAGACCAGGCTAAACTTGTTGCCCAACGTCATACGCTCTTCCGGGCCGCGAATATCAACGGGCACAAAGGCGCGGAAAGTGAGGCCGTCAACTGGCTGGCCGCGTTCTTGCAAATAACGGCGCAAACTGCCGGTTAGGGCCGCAACCAAAACGTCGTTTACTGTGCCGCCAGTCACATTTTTAATCGCCTTAATCTCTTTGAGCGGGATGGGCCGCGACCAGGCCGCCCGTTTGGCGACGCCCAATTCGCCTTTGAAAATGGTTTTGGAATCGGGAGAACGCAGCACCAGGCGGCTGAAGGCCAACGCATTATCCGTTCCTTGAATCGCTAAATCGAGCGCTTTGGCGGGGGCGATAATCGCTTCCAGCCCTTCTTGCACCACTTTGCCAGTCATTTTGCGAGCGGCCTTGACAGTTGACGATGCCTGCTTGATCATCGCGCCCAGCATTCCGCCAAATTCGGCGCCATCATCTTTGGGTTCCTCAGATTCGGTTGAATCGGCCTGGGGCCAGGGCGCTTCGGACGAGAAGTCGGTAAGGGCCAATAACACAGACATCAAAGCGATGCCGTCGGCGATGGAGTGATGTAAGCGCACCATAATCGCTCCGCCATCGCCATAATTGTCGATGATGTGAATTTGCCACAATGGCTTGGAAAAATCCAGGGGCGTGCTCATCAAATCGCTGGCTAATGTTTGCAAAGCGGCCTGATCGCCTGGGTCAGGCAAGGCGATGCGATGCAGATGGGCGTCCAGGTTGAAATGGGGATCGGTTTCCCAATAAGGCGGGGCGACGCGCAGTTTGGGCTGAATCACCCGCTGTCGAAAGCGTTCAAATTTAAGAAAGCGATGGGTAAGTATGGCTTTGAGATGATCTAAGTTGATAGGCCGGTCAAAGGTCATGACGCCGGATACCATCATCAAATTGGTTGGGTCTTCCATTCCCAGCCAGGCGGCGTCTACATTGGTCAGGGGTTCTACTGTTGGGGGCATGAGGGTCCTCCGTTTTAGCAATTCAGCGTTTCGGCTTGTCAGCAATTCAGCGTTTTCGCCAGTCAGTTAGTCGGCGTTTCAGCCTCTTGGCTGATTGGCGGAAAGGCGGACTTGTCTCTTCGCTTATTTTATCCGAATTTTAGCTATTTTGTCAGGTGAATGGTGATTTCGCTGCGATTGTGGAATAGTTGGCGGGCGTTGGCGATGCGATAGGCTTGCCGCAGGATGTTGAAGCTGTGATCGAGAACGGCCGTGCGGTTGTTTTTGGGCAGCTTGAAAGTCATAATGGCCTGGCCCTGCGGGTAAAGGAAGGGCGCGTACTCAACCATCAGGCGGGCCGAATCGCGGGCGTCCAAGCGCATATCGTTGACGATGAGATCAAAGGGGTCGGGGTCGTTGAGAAGGTAGATTTCGGCGGTCATCGGTTTGTGGCGGACTTGTTTGTCGGCTTGCAAACTGGGATGGAGATTGGCGGGGTCAACGGCCGTTACATACTGTTCGCTCTGCCGCAAAACCCGCGTCCACCCGCCCGGCGCGGCGCCCAAATCCAGCGCTGTGCCGCGCGGCGGTAAGTCAATGCCGAATATCTCCAACGCTTCTAGCAGCTTAAACTCGGCCCGGCTGATTTGCCCTTTCTCGCGGGCAAAACGGCGCACGCCGCCGGCCCAATCGGATAGATTGTGCAAGGTTAATGAGACGCCGAGATAGGCTGTGTCTTGGGTGATGACGACGGACAGGATTTGAAACGGCCGTCGCACATCAAGCGGCGCGCCCGTCTCTGTCTTGATGAAGTCGGCCAGGGCATTGTTCACATCAAAGGGACGCAGCGGGCCGTCGGCAAAAATGCGCGTTTGTACTGAGAACGGGAACTCCGGCTCAATCAGATCGCGCAGTCCGGCGACGGCCGTTTGCAAGTTGGTCAGGTCAGATGCAGTTTGGGTCAAGGAGACGGTCGTCAGCGCCGGGCAAATGTGGCGCGTAAAAATGGGCGGATTTTGCCGCCATTTGTCAGCCAAAGCGAAAAAATCGCCATCGGCGCACAGCACGCCTGGGGCGATGTCGGGAAAAAAGAAAGCGTCTGGTTGAGCTTGACGCAATTCGGCGCGGGCTAAATCAGTAAAACCAGGAGCGGTCGTTAAAATAAACATCGTGGACTGGACTCTATGCGTTTTAACTTGCATTGTCAATCGGCCTGCAAACTGTTCGCCTAAGCCGGTTAACGGCCGATCTGCGCAAAATAGCCGAACTAGAAACGCGCCCCCTGGAATATGTCAACATCAATCTTCCAGAGATTTTGCAGGAAACAGTCACCCTTGTTGAGGAACAATGGGGCGAAGATGCGCGCACGCTGTTGGTGACTTTGCCCCAGGCTCCCTGGCCTTCACCAATTATTACCGGCGATTGGGACTTAATCTTCCTGGCCGTGTACAACTTGGTCGAAAATGCCGTCAAATTTACGGCGACTTCACCTAAACCTGATGCGCCTCTGGTCGCGTTTGACATTTTACGTCATGGTTACCTCACAAATCCCCCAAGACCCTGTTTTAACTTTCTCCCCTTCATGCGCTTGACATTTTTGGCGGTTAGATAAGTTTTGTCAGTCAACGAGCCGTCCTGGTCGCCATATGGGTTCACACAGGTTAAACTTTCCAAAGAGGGTCTGGTGTGTTTTTCTTGTATGCGGGAATTCCATCGCTTACCCCAGACGTTGTCTTATGGGTGGCGATAATCTTGCCTGACCGCCGATTGGGAGAAATTATGGTCATTAAATCTTTCCGTTTGTTTGCTTTTGTTATTCTTGCGGGCGCGTTAACATTACTGGCAAAAAGAACGTATACAGCCGATTATCAAGCGCTGCATTACACATTGGATCGCGCCGCCGCGCCGCCGCTCTATTACCAGGACATCACCCTCAAAATAAACGTGGGGCAAATTTCATCGGTGATAGCCGTTAGCGACGGCCGTTTTGCTCCTTATCGTTACGATGCCGCTGCCGGCGAACTCATTGTTACCGCAGACGGCGTCACGCTGGATGTGTACGTTGCCAATGCCGCGTCATTCCCAGAATTAGGCGAGTTTGTCGTTGCGCCGCTTTACGATGATAAAAGCTGGGCCTGGTCGCACGGATTCGACGATAACACACAGTTTATGGAATCGATTGACGCCTACAAATCGTTGGGCTATCAGGCGTCTGTTTTTATGATAGGCGAGGCGATTAGCGACGACCGCGTTGAGTATTGGGTGGTGGACGCTTCCAGCGGAACCGACCAGCGATTTTGGGAGCCGCCCAATTATGTGACTGGCTTGCAAGAATTGGCGGAATTGGAGTGGGGGATTGGCAATCATGGCTGGGGGGCGCATTCATCATGCAACAGCGGCGCCGACCATGAATGGGAACTGCTGCGGGATAATCAACGCTTGTTGGAGATTGTCGGGCAGTCTAACAATCCTGCCTACAAACCCATTGCGTTAGCCGCGCCTTGTTTTTTGAGCCAATATCATGATGTGATGCTGGATTTGCGCGATAATGGCGTCAGTCGGGCTGAATTTGCCGGCGTGCCGTACTATGTGCAATTTAATGAGAGCGGCTATAGCAGTTCGCCAACTATTGTTGACAGCGCTAACGATTTTTCGGCCAGCGGGGTGACGGCGCAAGCGTTTGATTTTGACGCGCCGGTGCGCCGTGATTATGGGATTGAGGGGGATGTGGCGGGGACAACGGCCGTATTCGACTGGATGGCGGCTAATGCCAGCGCTGACAGCCATTTTTGGTACAACACGTTGGCGCATGGGGGGAATAATGACACGGTGACGGCCGTTCTCCAATACGCGCATGAGCGCTACGGCCGTGCCGGTTCCGATGAGGCCTGGATTGCGCCCTCCGACCGTATTTACAGCTACCTCATCAACCGAGATCGGGTTGTCGTGACCTTTCTCGGCCACGACGACAGCCCGCCCCCCCCGGAACTCACCAATTTTGTCTATTTGCCCGCCATTATCAAGCCGTGATTAGCGTTGCGGCCTTTAGCGGCGGCGGCCCCGACTACTTCGTCGTCGGCCGTCTCGCTTGCGCCCACCGGATCGTGATTGTTGTTTGGCCCGTTTGGGTTCGATGGGCGTCGGCGGCTTGTGCGTTGATTGCTGATAATAATCATCCAGCAGCATCGCCAACAGAGCTTGCCCTTCTTCATTCTGGCTCAATGCCTGCACCGAGGGGATGAAGCGCTGCATTCGCTCCGCTTGCAACTTGTCCCGTTCGCGCCGTTTGGCTTCCAGCAAAATGGTGGCCCGTTCGGACACAATGGCGGCGACATCTTCATCAGAGGGTAACGGCCGTTCCTGCATATCAATGTGGTAGCGCTGGGCGATCCGATTTAGCTTTGCCTTCTCAATCACGTCAACCAATGAGATCGCCTCGCCTTTGGCCCCAGCCCGGCCTGTGCGCCCCGAACGATGAATATACGCTTCCGCTTCTTCCGGCGGCTCATATTGGATCACATGCGATAAATCATGGATGTCAATGCCGCGCGCGGCTACATCCGTCGCTACGAGGAAGCGTAACTTACCCTCGCGTACCCGCGCCAATACCTTTTCCCGCGCCGCCTGCGACAAATCCGAGCTGATTTCGTCGGCATCATAACCAAAACGGCGCAGCACTGTCGCCACATACGTGACCCGCGCCTTTGTATTGCAGAAAATGATAACCGAATCCGGGTTTTCCACCTCGATAATTCGCACCAGGCTGCGATCCTTATCCATCCCCGGCACAATGTAGTAAACGTGTTCAACCTCGGCCACATGCACATTATCGCTGCTCAAGCCCAGAAAATCTGGTTTGTGCAGGAAGCGGTTGGCTAAGCCCATTACGCGCGGCGGGAACGTGGCCGAGAACATAAAGCTGTCTACGCGATGCGATGGTAGATAGCTTTGCACCTGGCGCATATCGGGATAAAAACCCATTGAAAGCAGCCGGTCGGCTTCGTCAAAGACCAAAACTTTCAACTTATCTAATGACAAAGAGCCGCGCAGCAAATGATCAAGAATACGCCCCGGCGTACCTACCACTAAATGGGCTCCTTTACGAAACGCTTCTAATTGCGGCCCATACTTGGTTCCGCCATACACGGCCACGATCCGGGTTCCCGTATCCCCGGCTAATACTTTGGCGTCGTTGGCAACTTGCTGAGCCAGTTCGCGGGTGGGGGCCAATATCAATGCCTGGCAGGTGTCTTGTCGTTGGTTGATGCGTTCCAAAATGGGCAGAATAAAAGCGCCGGTTTTGCCGCTGCCGGTGCGGGATTGCACCATCAAATCGCGCCCAGCCATGATATAGGGCATCGCTTTAGATTGGACAGGCATCAAACTCGTCCAGCCAGCGCGCGCGGCGGCTTCTTTCCAGGAATCGGGCAGATCGATTAGCGCAACTTCGGGCAATCCGGCTTGGGGGGTATCATTATTTTCGTCATTTGTTACCTCGTCGGTAGCGGCGACGGGGTTTGTTGATTCTTGATCCATGTTATTCTCCATTTTTTTGTTTGTGAAGCGATGATACAGCTTTACTGGAGGGGCAGCAAGCTAATGAAGGCGGCGCGAAGGCAAGACGGGAACAGGCGTCAGCAATCTCTTCTATTCTAAGCGGCGGATCTTGATAACCGCCGGCGCGTTTCTATAAATTGAGCTTTTTTAATTGGGGTAACTGTTGGCGGAAGGGGTGTCCAACACTTCGCGTAAATTTCTGAGCAGAACGTCGCGGGTCATGGGTTTGGTGATGTAGCGGTTGGCGCCGGCGAGCAAGCCACGGTTGACAGCCATGAGATGGGCCTGACCGCTTAACATCAAGATTGGCAGGAGAGCCGTTTCTTCCTGGCTGCGAACGGTTTTGCAGACGGTGAGTCCATCCATTTTGGGCATCATGATGTTTAGGATCATGAGGTCGGGGTTGGCGGTGGTGATTTTTGTCAGGGCGTCTTGCCCATCTTGGGCTTCGATGACATTGTAATCGGCCGTTTCCAACATGATGCGCAGTAAATTGCGGATCATTGGATCGTCGTCGGCGATTAGGATTGATTGGCTCATTGCAAGACTCCGATATTTGGGCGACGCTGCCAATGGGGCGGCATCCCTATTCCAATACGTTTAAGGGATTTTATCTGTTTTACCTTAAGGGTTCAATTACGTAATTTAGAATTTATGGGCTGGCGATGGCGTTTAGGGCTTGTTGAGCCTGGGTGAAGTTAGGGTTCAGTTCCAGGGCACGGCCGTAAGCGATTTTGGCGTTGGTCATATCTCCGGCGGCTAAATGGGCGTGGCCCAAATAGAGGTAGGTTTCTTCGACGTTACGGCCGCCTTCGCTTATTTCATTGGCAGTGGCGAGGGTGAAGATGTCTTGAAAACGGCCGTTCGCCAAATACGCTTCATACATCTCAAATTGATACCACAACATGCGCCGGGGCAGCCCAAGGATCCGTGCCTGGTCGAAGGCGGCGGCGGCGTTGGCGTAGAATTCGGGCTGGTCAGATAACTTGCCCAGATGGGTCAGACTGGTTCCTAGATTGAACCAGGCAAACGCATCGTCAGGCGCGGCGTCAATCTCGGTTTGGGCGGTTTGGGCGGCTTGCTGCCACATGAGAAGCGGGTCGGTGAATCGGGTGGTGAGGAGGGTGTGAACGGCCGTTTCCCGCTCTGCTGGATATACCAACACAAATGTATAATTAAAATGCCCCCAAAATTCAGCCATCGTCTCGTAACTGTCGCTGTGGACGCCGCCATCCCAGGGGCCGAGATAAGTGTCCATACTAATGAATTCTTGCGCGGCGTCATCGTAGCCGTAGACCGTCAGGTAATGCCCCATCCAACCTTCCCATTCGCTGGGCAGCAGCCCTTTCTCGATGATGACGGGAAATCCGGCGGCGACGAGCTTTTTGAGCAATGCTAAGTCGCCGCCGCTGAAGATGGCCGCGCGCAGCGGCGTTTGTTCGTTGACGTAAGCGGCCATTTCGTGCGGCGATACATTGCGGTCGTCGTAATTGGGCTTGAGGGCGGCGCCAATGTCGAGTTGGTTGATTTCAACGCCATGAAAAGCGAGCGTCAAGCTGAGGTTGGCTGGCCCGCAATTGTTGAATTTTTGCGGGGTGTTATTTATACCTTCAATTTGAAAGGCAACGGGCAATGGCGTGGGCGAAGGCGTTGGCGTGAGGGTAGGCGATGGCGTGATGGTGGGGACGGCCGTTGCCTTTGCTTCTGGCGTGTTCGTTGGCGGTAAGGTTGGGGCGCTTGTTGCCGTAGGCAGGGCGGGGATGGCGATGTGGATGGGGACGGCAACGGCCGTTCCTTGTGGCGCGGGTAGGGCAGTTGGCAAGGGCGTCTGCACCAGAGCCAGCCATTCATGGGGAATGCGTTGTTGGATGCGTCCAGGCAACAAATTCACCAAGCGCGGTGCGGCTAGCCAGCTTGCGCCAGCCAATCCGGTGATGATGGCGATAATTAGAAATCCACGAAGAGATCGCTTGTCCATGTCCCCATTGTAGGCGTAAACGACGAAAGCTGTAAACCAACGTTATGAAAAAACTCAGCTTTTCATTAGCTGGAGACGTTTATAAAACTCTCCTTGAGGGTAGATAAATTGACGTCGCTGATAGCCTGGAATTGATTGAGGGTTTTCCGAATAATGGTTTGGAAGAAAGGGTTGGCAATGGCGGCGTTATCTACGTCGGGGTTGGTTGATAATTGAGCCATGTAAGTGAGGAAGCGGATATGAGCTATCGCGGTGAAGAAGTCTAGCTGGGAAACTTTTCGTTTGCTAAATTGACTGTATTGTTGGGTGACGGCCGTTTCCCACTCTCCCAAACCGCTCAATGACAAGGTGAAAAGCGTCCAGGCCAGGTCTAGGCGCGGGTCGGCGTTCATGGCGCCGGCCCAATCGATGACAACCATTTGACCATCGGGACGTACTAGTACATTTGCCGGTGTGAAATCGTTGTGGGTGACGGCCGTATCCCACGCATCAATTTGGGATAGTTGGTTTTGTAGCCAATCGAGAGCTGGCGCGAACGCAGGCAAAAATTCAGGGGGGATCGCTGTTGCTTGTTGTTTGATTACTTGGGGCAAGGTGAGTGTTGGACTGTCGGCGCTCGGGCC
>JANTGY010000154.1 GCA_024762695.1 Anaerolineae bacterium | reverse complement strand
CGGATGCGGAGGCTAAGAAGATTTTGGATGCGGCTCGTGCGGAAGCAGCCAAAGCGCGGTCTGATGCGGCTGTGCAAGCGGAAGAGACGGCCAAAGGCATTGAAGCCAAAGCGCGTGAAGAGGCTAAAGCGATTGTAGCGGCAGCGGCGCAGGATGCGGAAGCGGAGCGAAACCGTATTCTCTCCGAACTGCGTGGTCAGGTTGCTTCGATTTCGATTGCGGCGGCGAATAAGCTGGTTGGCGAGGCGTTGGATGAAAAACGTCAACGGGCTATTATTGCCGATTTCTTTGCCAAAGCGCCGGCCGGATTGGCGGACATGTCTGGCGACAAGGCTGTTGTCACCAGCGCATTGCCGTTAACGGATGATGAACAAGCCAATTTAACGAAATCGCTCAAAGGCGCGGCAGTGGAATTCAAGGTTGATCCCAGCATTTTGGGCGGCTTGATTGTCCGCGCCGGCGATCAGGTTGTGGATAGCAGCGTTGCCAGCCAGATGGCGGCAATGGGCGAATCTTTAAAATAGGCGAAAACATTTCGCAGGCAAAAGTATTTTGCCCGCTCTCGTTAGAGGCTGAGAAGAATAAACTGAGGTGCGGTCGGAACGGCCGTATCTCTCCCATGCTAATACAAAAGGCCAGGGAACGCCGTCCCTGGCCTTTTTCTATGTATCTGTGGCTTAACTACTTTTGATTGGCATGTACTTCGTCAACTTCGCCGCCAAATTGGAGAGGGGGAGGCTTTGCAGCCATATCTTGCCAGGACCGGTAAGCGTTGCCAGGAATAACCCTTCGCCGCCAAATAGGATGTTTTTCGCGCCCTTCACCCGTTGAATATCGTAATTGACTGATGGCTCATACATAGCGATGTGACCAGGATCGACCTGCATCTTTTCGCCGGGTTTGAGTTCGTACTCGCGCACTTCGCCGGCGATTTCCACCCAGGCCATACCGGGACCGGTGAGCTTCTGCAGTATAAATCCCTCGCCTCCAAACAGTCCCGCGCCCAACTTTTTGCGGAAATGCATTTCTAACTGAACTGTGTCCTGAGCGACCATGAAGGCGTCTTTTTGGCAAATGCGCATTTCGCCGCTGCGCAAATCTACGGGTAAAATGGAACCGGGCGCCTCAGGAGTAAAAGTGATGAGAGCATCGCTCTCTTTGCAGGTATAGGTTGTCAAAAATAGCGATTCGCCAGCCAGCGAGCGGGCCAACCCTTTGAGCAGACCGCCGCGCGTATCGGTACTCATAGCGATATTGCCACGCATCCAGGCCATACCGCCTGATTCCGTGTAGACTGATTCGCCAGCATTCAAGCGGATGTCCAAAGTTTGCAGCGTTGTGCCGATAATTTCGTAGTGCATGTGCCTCTCCTGTTGATCGTGGTTCAATAAATGGACTTGATAACGTAACCGTTCAGATTTTTGAAGTTTCTGCTTCTGGAAACGATTGCCGTTGGAGGCAAAAATTTCAAAAGTATCCAGAAGTACCGAACGCTTACCTCGACAACTTTATTATAAACGAAATTTGGCTGTCAAGGACAGGAAGTAGGCTATACTTGGCGCTGGATTTTTTAGGCAAAAAGGAAATACAATATGGAAAATCGGAAGCGTTTCCCTATTCCCGATGAATTTTTATGGCCCGATTATGCAGGCGGATCGATTGCCAATGTACCGGCGACGGTGGCGGCGCTGTTGGATGCGCCGTTTGTTGGGCTGCCCCCGCTGCGCGATGAGTTGTGGCGGCCGATAGCCGATGGCGTGAAGCGGGTGATCGTGTTGGTTGTGGATGCGTGGGGCTGGAATTTGCTGGAGCAGGAGCGGGAACGGATTGGGAGCTTATTGGGGATGACGGCCGTTCAATCCCAACTCACCTCCATCTTTCCCTCAACCACAGTGGCCGCTTTGAGCAGCTTGTGGACTGGCGCCGCCCCAGCCCAACACAGCATGGTCGGTCTGCGCTTATTCATGCCCGATTACGCCGTCATCACCCAGATGCTCAGTTTTACGCCCACCTTTGGCAAATATCCCGACGCGCTCATTGACGCCGGATTGGAGCCGGAAAGTTTTTTGGCTGTTCCCGGCCTGGCAGAGCAGTTGGCGGCGGCTGACATTGAAACCCATGCCTTCAAAGGGCGTGAAATTGTGCATTCGGCGTTGAGCAAGATGCACGACCGGGGTGTGACTGGCGAACATGGTTTTTCATCTGTGGCCGACATGATGGTGCAGATGCGGCGTTTGCTGGAAGAGAAGGCGGGCGAGCGCCTGTTTGTGAATGCGTATTGGCCGATGGTGGACACGTTGAGCCATGCCTATGGCTGGGACGACGAGGCGGTGGCGGCCGAGCTGCGTTCTGTTTTGCATTTGTTGCAAGTTGAGTTGTTGGACAAGTTGAGCGCGGAGGCGAAGGACGGCACGGCGCTGTTCATCGTTGCCGATCATGGACAGGTGGTGACGCCGCCGGAACAACGTATTTTATTAGACGACCATCCCCGATTGAAACAGATGTTGTTGATGCGGCCGTCTGGCGAACCGCGCACGGCCTATTTGTATGCCAAACACGGCCGTCAAGCCGACATCTTACGTTACATCGAAGAAGAATTGGGCCACGCGATGGTCGCCTTCCCCGCCGATGAGGCGTTGACTGCCGGCATGTTGGGGCCGCTGCCGCACGCGCCCCAAACAGCCGAACGCGTAGGCGACATCATCGTCGCCATGCGTCAGGGATACGTCTTATTGACGACAAACGAAATCGAAAAAGCAGACAAGATGCAAGGGCGACATGGCGGTATGACCCGCGCTGAGATGCAGGTGCCCTGGCTTGGCTTTCGATTAGACAGGCGTTAGGGCAATTTAATAAAGAGGCGTTTGAAAGCTTTTAATGGGAATCGCCCCAACCGCGCATCCGACTGTTACGGGAGCTAGTAATATCCCGTTTAGGAGCGCGTACTTGATGGGAGCGGGTGACAATCAACAGCCCCAATATGGAGACGACGACCAAACCCGCAGCAATAAGCATATCGGGCGACATGTTGATTGTTTCGACAAATTCTAAAACAGACATTTTCCAATACCGTTTGACTGTTACGAACAGTCAAAATACCAATGAGATGTAGTACTACAGTACTATCTTAGCGAAGGTTGTGGTTAAGAGTCAATGCTGGCAGCCTTTCTGACAGCGATTTTACCGTTCTCTTCACGCGCCATTCATATATGGTTTATTCAATCATACGGTTGGCTGCCGAAAATAACCGCCCTTGACAGCCCTTATCACTTTCGATAGCATCGCGTCAGGCGCGACGCAGCTTTCGGAATTTAACTCTGAGCGCGCCATAGTAAGGGCAACATCATTATGAATCAACTTGAATCGCAAAAAGTCACCTCGCAGGAAAAACCGACCTTGACTGATTTTATGCGGGCAAAGACTTTTTTTATTGTAGACCCAGTGGTAACTTTTTTGGCTCGTTATCGCTTTTCGCCTGATACGCTAACTGTTATGGGCATGTTCTTCCACTTCTTTTTTGCCTGGCTTATCACCATTGGACAAATGCAATGGGCTGCGGTGGCCATGTTTTTTCTAGGGCCACTTGATGCGTTTGACGGCGCTCTGGCACGGAAATTGGGACGTGAGAAGGGGGGATTTGGCGCTTTTCTTGATTCGACGTTGGATCGATTTGCTGAAATCATTTTATTCGGTGGTTTTATTTTGTATTATGTTCGGCTAGAGAATGAAATGATGCTGGCTGTGGCTTACATTGCCATCACCGGGTCTATTATGGTTAGCTACACGCGGGCGCGAGCGGAAGCGTTGGGACTGAATGCTAAAATTGGCGTTTTGAGCCGTGTTGAGCGTTATGCGGTGATGATGTTTTTCATGGTTCTCAATCTGCCGCATATCGCCCTCATTATTTTAGCGATTTTTACCTATTTCACAGCCTTCCAGCGCATGTACCATGTCTGGAAACAGACGCGGCCTTCATGATGATGAAAAAATTAAAGATTGAGCCGTATTGGTTTTGGATTGGGTCTTTGTTTTTGGTCATGGCCGTTCTCTACATTACCCACCTCATTACCGGCCAAACCCCCAGCCGGGTCGCCATTCACATCCCCGGCCTCAACTTCGATGTCTTTTGGTATGGTATTTGGATTGTTGGCGGCATCGCTTTGGGCGCTTATGTCATTTCGCGTCTGGCGCGCGAGCGAGCGGTGGCGTTATTTGACGCCCATGTGCCTGCCACATTACGGCAAAAACCAGTATCCGACTTGGCGCTGCCAGATGAAATTCAACAGATTCTGACCAAGCAGAAAATCAGCACGCTGGGCGATTTGCTGTTGCACTGGGGATTTGAGCCGCGCAATTTGGGCCTGAACCAGGAAGGTTTGGAAGTTGTGCGCGAAAAACTGGTCGCTGAACCAGCGGTCGCCGCGGACTGGCTGAACGACGCGCCCTGGCGGGTGTGGAACCCGGAGCATACCTGGAACGGGATTGGCTGGGCCTTGATTTTGGGTGTGATTGGAGCGCGCCTTTATCATGTGATGACTCCATCGCCCAGCATGGCCGCCGTCGGCATTTATTCGCCCCTGGATTATTTTCGTAATCCGTACCAACTCATCAACTTGCGTAATGGCGGTCTGGGCATTTATGGCGGGATGGCGGGCGGGTTGGTGGGCTTGTGGATTTTCACCCGTAAAAATCGACTGCCGCTGCTGGCTTGGGCCGATTTGGCTGGCGTGGGCATGGCGTTGGGGCAGTTTTTGGGGCGTTGGGGCAATTATTTTAATCAGGAGCTATACGGCCGTCCCACCAATCTCCCCTGGGCTGTGACCATAGATCCCATGTATCGCCTGCCCGCCTACAGTGAATTTAGTCGATTCCACCCCGCATTTCTGTACGAATCTTTGTGGAATTTGTTCGCATTTTTAGTATTGTTAACTTTGGCGCGCCGTTATGCCCATAAACTATTAACTGGCGACTTAATGGCGCTGTATCTTGTTTTTTACGCGGTAGGCCGTTCCTTGTTGGAAACTGTGCGCCTGGACAGCCGAATGCTTGAATTAGGCGGTTTACAGTTAAACATGGCCATCGCCACCTTCGTTTCTATCCTCGTTGCCCTGGCCGCAATCATTTGGCGTCTGGCTGCCAGGCGAAGAAGTCGCGTACTCCTTTAGTCGTATAGTCCTGTAGTTCCATAGTCGGAATGTTCACAAATTTGCTGCGCTGACTATTGACTAGCAGGCTGTTTGACGATTAGACTATTGGACAACAAGACACCCCGACACCCCGATTTAAACGTCACAACTGAATAAGCGGCGGTGTTTAGGGAACGACAGCGTTTCTGGAGAACGATTATGATCGAAGCCATTGGATTGGGTAAAATATTTGACGCGTTTACGGCCGTTCACAATCTCAGTTTGAACGTAGGCGAAGGCGAGCTGTTGGCCTTGCTGGGGCCAAACGGGGCCGGAAAAACAACCACCGTTCGCATGTTGGGCGCCATCCTTAAACCCACAACCGGCACGGCGCGTGTCAACGGCTACGATGTTGTGGCCGAACCGCACAAAGTACGCCATGCCATCGGCATGTTGACCGAACAGCCTGGTCTGTATTTGCGGATGAGCGGACTGGAGTATTTATTGTTTTACGGCCGTCTCTATGGCATGTCCGATGCGGCAATCAAAAAACGCGGGCTAGAATTGTTCAAGCGTTTTGGCATGATAGATGCCGCCGAGCGCCGGTTAGGAACCTACTCCAAGGGGATGCGGCAAAAAGTAGGCCTCATCCGCGCCATGCTCCACCAGCCCACCATTCTCTTGCTCGATGAACCCACTTCGGCAATGGATCCACACAGCGCCAAACTGGTCCGCGACTCTATCATGGAGTTGCGCGACGACAAGCGAGCCATCATCCTGTGTACCCACAATTTGGCTGAAGCGGAAGCCTTAGCCGACCGCATCGCCATCATCAAACAGGGGGAGATTGTAGCCGAAGGAGAAACGGCCGTACTCAAACAAAACCTCCTCGGCCATCCCCAACTAGAAATCCGCCTCGACCGCCCGCTCAACGGCCAAATCACCGATTTAAACGATCTCATCGCCATCGAATGGGCGCGCGGCGACACCATCCGCTACCGTGCCGAAGAGCCAGCTATTGCCAACCCGCAACTCGTTCGCTACCTTACCGGATTAGGCCTCGGCGTCATCACTCTGCGCGAAGTCACCCAAAGCCTGGAAGAAGTTTATTTGCGCGTCGTCGCTGATCAAACCAGCGACTAAGGACTGCCCACCCCATGACTACTCAACTACTTGACTATCCGACTGCCCGACTAAACTTCCGTATGTCTCTCATCGTCGCCCGCCGCGAAATCCGCGACTCCTTCCGCGATTGGCGCATCCTCGTACCCATCATCCTGCTTACCGTATTCTTTCCCGCTCTGATGAACTTCACCGCTCGCCGTCTTGTCGCCTTCGTCGAAAACTACGGCGCCGACATCATTGCCACCCAACTCATCCCCTTCTTGCTCCTCGTCGTCGGCTTCTTCCCCATGTCCTTCTCCCTCATCATCGCCCTGGAAACCTTTGTCGGCGAGCGCGAACGCAAAAGCCTGGAGCCATTGTTGGCTACGCCGCTGACCGATTTGCAACTTTACATGGGCAAAATGCTGGCCGCCCTTGTGCCGCCCTTATTTGCCAGCTATTTGGGGATGGCTGTTTACATGGTGGGGCTGTGGTTTAGCATCGGCTGGCGGCCGACTTTGCCGCTTTTCATTCAAACCATTTTATTAACCACCGTGCAAGGCGTCATCATGGTGGCCGGGGCGGTCATCGTTTCCAGCCAAACCACCAGTGTGCGCGCCGCCAATCTATTAGCCAGCTTCATTATCGTTCCGATGGCATTACTCATCCAGGGCGAGGCGGCGGCGCTGTTTTGGGGCAACCATGCTGGATTGTGGTGGCTCATTTTAGCCTTAATCATCACCGCCCTGGTGTTGATGCGGATGGGCATCAAAATTTTTAACCGGGAAGAGTTGATGGGCAATGAGATTGACCAGATTCGCCTGGGCTGGATTTGGCGGCAATTTTGGGCGCGCTTTAGCGGGCGAGAAGAAAATCAACCCTATCCGCGTCCGCGCGCCTGGTTCCGGCAGACCTTCGCCATTCTGCCTCAACTGCGTTTGCCGATATTGGCGCAGCTTATTGCCATGTTAACGGCCGTCATCGCCAGTGTTTTGGTTGCTAACCGATATCCGTTTTCCCCTGAAATGCAAGCCGAAATAACAGGCGATAATCTGGTTGAGAATTTGGGTTATTTGCAACTGTTTGCCGGCGCGCTGCCAACTTTTATATTCTTCAATAATGTGCGCGTTATGCTGCTGCAAGTTTTGTTAGGCGTGTTTACGTTTGGCGTGATTGGCGTTTTTATCTTCATGCTCCCCTGGGCAATTGTCGGTTTTGCCGCCACGCAATTTGGGTTGGCAGGAGAAAGCGCATCTGCCTTTTTGCTGGCAACGATTGCGCCCCACGCGCTTTTTGAATTGCCGGCCATCTTGATTGCCGCCGCCGCCGCTTTGCGTTGGCACGCGACTGTCATCTCGCCGCCGCCAAATCGCACGTTGAGTGAAGGATTCATCTGGGCTGCTGCCGACTATTTTCGCTTATTTGTGGGGGTGGTTTTGCCGCTGCTGCTGGTTGCCGCTTTTGTCGAATCGTATGTCACGCCGGCCGTTATGCTGCGCGTGTTTGGGGGATAAGGGAGTATAGTTATTACGCATTTCAACAAGCCGTCTGGCAATTGCAACGGGGGATCGTAGTAAGCCACGTAGTCCGCGAAGTGGCGTTCCGCCAAACGGTACTCCGCAGACTGCGTACCTGACTACAAACCCGTTTGCGTCACACCCGCCGATTGCCGCGCTTTTTGGCTGATGGCATGTAACGCTTCTGTGATTTGGGCCAACAGAGCGTCGGTGGGCGCATTGCGTTTGGCAATAATCGGAGAGCCAAAGGCGACGTGAATGCGGGCAAAAGGAGTGGGGACTAGATAGCCATCCCATCGTTTACGCTGATACGCTTGCCGCGTCCACACGCCAACGGGTAGAACGGCCGCTCCCGATTTTTTAGCCAGCATTGCAACACCGCCTTTGGGTTCATGAGCCGGGCCATCGGGACCGTCGGGGGCAATCATGGAGTCGAGTCCTTGTTTCATAGCCTGGATGACGCGCAAAACGGCGCGGCCAGCGGCAACGGGGTTGCCCTGCATATCAACTTTGTACATTTTGGCGCCAATTTCATCGCCTAAAGTGGCGAGGGAATCGCCGCGTTCATCGCCAACAGTAATCAGACAGAAACGGTTGCCGCCGACGAAGCGGTCGCCATACATGATGAAGGGCATGACTTGACCATGCCACAAGGTCCACAAGACGGGACGGCCGCTGGCCCTAGCCTGGGTCAAGTTTGCTTTGCCAGTGAAAGTCCAACGAGCGGTTTGGGTGATGAATCGGTGGTAGGCGTAGAGGGCTTTTCCCTGAAACTGTCGCCATTGGGCGCCAAGATTGGTCATAATGTTTGCTCGTAATAGTTGGCGGCGGCCTGGGCAGCGATGCGGTGGAGTTGGTTGGTGAGGGTGTGGGTAACGGCCGTTAACTCTTCTCCCTTCTCCACCGTCATTGGCTCCCCAATCGCCACAGAAATACGACTAAACGGATAAGGAACGATGTAGCGATCCCAGCGATTGACCCGGTAGCCGTGCCGGGCATAAGCGCCCAAAGGGAGGATGATCGCCTTCGCTTTTTGGGCGATGTAAGCGACGCCAGGTTTAATCACATAGGCTGGCCCTTCGGGGCCGTCAGGCGTGATGTAGGCGTCCTGCCCCGCTTTCACCTGACGTACTAAAGTCGCCAGCCGCCGTGCGGTCGCCATATTTGCTTCCCCTTTCAAATCCATCGGGAAAGGCGCTGCGCCCAATTTATTGGCGAACACTTGTAACGCCTCGCCGCGCCAATCGTCAGGCATAAGCAAGACCAGCTTGCTGAGGTCATATTGGTTAGCAAAAAAGCCAACCAGCATCATCGTCATGCCGTGCCAGGTGGCAAAAACGAGGGGCTTGCCGCTGGCCTGAGCCGTTTGTAGATATTCCAAACCGCTGACTTGATAACGGCCGCTCCGTCGTGCTATCTGGGACAGCCAATAAAGCGCATTTCCACTAAGTTTATCCCGAAAACTTGTCATATATGCTCACCACAAGTTTGGTAAATCGGGCATCGAATTACCAATTCGATTTACACAGAAAACGCCACGCGCCTGCGGCGCACCACGAATAAATGAATATCGTAAGTCGGATTGCCAATCCGACCTACATTTACACAGAAGACGCCACAGGCAATTGCCCACCATCAAATAAATAAAAATGAG
>JANTGY010000153.1 GCA_024762695.1 Anaerolineae bacterium | reverse complement strand
ACGGGGAATGACATCGTCGGCGCATGGAAACCGAAATCCATCAACCGTTTAGCCACATCATTCACCGTCACGAATTCCTTCAGATGGCGCAACTCGACGATACATTCATGAGCGACACGGCCGTTCTTCCCGCGATACAACACCGGGAAATACGGCTCCAGCCGGTGGGCGATGTAGTTGGCATTGAGAATGGCAATTTGCGTCGCCACCGTCAAGCCCCAGTCGCCCATCATGGCGATATAGGCATACGAAATAGGCATCACGCTGGCGCTGCCCCAAGGGGCTGACGACACCGCGCCCAACGACCGTTCGCCGCCCACACCGGGCACAACCGGACTGTTGGGCAAGAACGGCGCCAGATGCGATTTCACGCCAATCGGGCCGACGCCGGGGCCGCCGCCGCCGTGCGGGATGGCAAACGTCTTGTGCAAGTTTAGATGGCAGACATCAGCGCCAAAATCGGCCGCCGGGCGGGAAAGACCGACCAGGGCGTTCATGTTGGCCCCATCCAGATAAACCTGCCCGCCATGCGCGTGAATCACGTCGCAAATCTCTTCAATCGCTTCCTCGTACACGCCGTGCGTCGAGGGGTACGTTACCATCAATGCCGCCAGATTCGCTTCGTGCTTCTCGGCTTTGGCTTTCAAATCGTCTACGTCAATGTTGCCGTTTTCATCGCATTTGACGACAACGACTTTCATACCGGCCATCGTCGAGCTGGCGGGGTTAGTGCCGTGCGCTGAACTGGGGATGAGGCAGATGTTGCGATGCCCTTCGCCGCGCGATTTGTGGTAGGCACGAATGGTCAACATGCCGGTATATTCGCCCGCCGCGCCGGAATTGGGCTGCAAGGACACAGCGGCAAACCCCGTGATCTCCGCCAGCCATTTTTCCAAGCGGCGGAACATCTCCCGGTAGCCCTTCGTTTGGTCGGACGGGGCAAAGGGGTGCATCTGGCCGAACTCCGGCAGCGTAATGGGCAGCATTTCCACCGCCGCATTCAGCTTCATCGTGCAGGAACCCAACGGAATCATCGAATGCGCCAGCGACAAATCCCGCTTTTGCAGCCGGGTGATGTAGCGCATCATCTCCGTTTCCGATTGGTAGATGTTGAAAACGGGATGCGTGAGAAAATCGCTGGTACGCTGCTGCGGCGCAGCATAATCCAGTTTCACGCCATCGGCCAGCGTTTCCAAATCGGCCTCTATGCCAAAGATGGCAAACAACATTTCCAAGTCAGACTGACCGGCCGCCTCGTCCAGCGAAACGCCAACGGATCCATCATCAAAGTAACGCAGATTAGCTTCAGCGGCCAGCGCCGCACCTTTGATGGTCGCCTGGTCGCGCGGCCCACCGCTGATTTTGAGCGTATCAAACACCGGGGCTTCGTTAATGGCGTAGCCAGCATTCTTGAGGCCAGCCGCCAAGACGCCAGTGAGCAAGCGAACGCGCTTGGCAATGCGGCGCAAGCCTTCCGGGCCGTGATAAACGGCGTACATCGAGGCCATGATGGCTAACAGTACCTGCGCTGTGCAGATGTTGCTGGTCGCTTTTTCGCGGCGGATGTGCTGTTCGCGAGTTTGCAGCGCCAGCCGGTAGCCGGGTTTGCCGGTGTCGTCAATGGAGGCGCCAATGAGACGGCCGGGCATGATGCGCTGGTATTTTTCCATCGTGGACATGTAAGCGGCGTGGGGGCCGCCAAAACCCATCGGCACGCCAAAACGCTGCGTGTTACCAACGGCTACATCGGCGCCAAATTCGCCGGGGGCGCGCAGTAAAACGAGGGAAAGGATGTCGGCGGCAACGACGACGAGGGCGCCGTGTTCGTGCGCTTTGGCGGCGAAGGGGCCGTAATCCAATACATCGCCTTCGGTGGTGGGATATTGCAGCAAAACGCCGAATGTCGCGTCTGGGCCTTCACCGGCGAAGTCGTAATCCTCATGATTACCAACGATGACGTTGATGTCCAACGGTTCGGCGCGGGTCTGCACAACGGCGATGGTTTGCGGATGGCAAAGCTCGGAGACGAAGAAGGTGTTGGCTTTGGATTTACGCGGCATCGCCCGGTGGCAGAGGGTCATGGCTTCGGCCGCGGCCGTGCCCTCGTCCAGCAAGGAGGCGTTGGCGATTTCCAGGCCGGTCAAGTCGGTGATCATGGTCTGGAAGTTGATGAGGGCTTCCAGGCGGCCCTGGGAAATTTCGGGCTGGTAGGGGGTGTACTGGGTGTACCAGCCGGGATTTTCCAGGATATTGCGCTGGATGACGGGCGGGGTGACGGTGCAGTTATAGCCCATGCCGATGTAGGAGCGGAATAGTTTGTTTTGGGCAGCCAGTTCGCGCAGTTCGTTGAGCACGGCCGTTTCGCTCCTTGGCGGCTCCAAATTCAAATGACCGTCAATGCGGATGGTTTGAGGAACGGCCTGGTCAACCAGTTCGTCCAGCGAGGACAGCCCCAGGGCGTCTAGCATTTTGGTCACATCGTGGCTGCGGGGGCCGATGTGCCGCTTGACGAAGCGGTCGGCCGGTTTGAGTAGATCGCGGTTGCTCAATGGGGTTGAGCCATTGGGGGATGGTTCATGACTGGCTTCTATAAAATCCTGCCAGTTGGTTTTGGGATAACCATGCATGCTCATAAGTTTTCTCCAGTGGGAAAGGGGAATTAATTGTCAATTGTAAATTGTTAATTGTTAATCCCGCTCTTCCTCATATTTGGCGTAGGCGTCGGCGTCCATCAGGTCGTCCAGTTCGGAGGAGTTACTGATTTTAATTTTGATCATCCAGGCTGTGCCGTAGGGATCGGAGTTGACGAGTTCGGGGGTATCAATGAGGTCTTCGTTGACGGCCGTTACTTCGCCGGAGACGGGCATGTTCAGGTCGGCGGCGGCTTTGACGGATTCAACTACGCCAAATGATTCGCCCATCGCAAAGGTGTCGCCCACATCGGGCAGCTCCAGGTAAACGATGTCGGACAACGCATCTTGGGCGTGATCGCTGATACCCACGGTCGCTTCCCCGCCATCTACTTTGATCCACTCATCATCTTTTGTGTACAGTAAACCGGTTTCTATCTTGCTCATTTTGATTTCTCCTGAAAAATTGATGATTGAAGATTAATGATGATTGATTGACGGAAACTCTTTAATCTTCAACCATTTCCATATAAAAAAGAGAATGCATGGCAACAGATAAAATTGCCAGCATCCTCTGTCATTAACCTGAGAGATTCACAGCGCATCGCGCTACTTGCCCCTTCGGTGATAGAGAGCGTTTCAGCTTGTCAGCTAATCAGCAAGTCGGCAAAAAAGCTAACTGGTTGACTGGCTGAACGGCCGAGAAGCTCATACATCTTTCCAGAATTATGCGCCCGTCCGGTCCTTTTGCCTGAGAGTTTCGGAGCCAATCCCCTTGCACCTTCGGCGACCTGATAGCTGAGCGCTGACAGCTAAATCTGATTCTCTCCCGAACGGCCGTTCCCATTCTATGTGATTGTGAAGTTCAGTACTCTACTTGTATTGTACGCTTTGCGGGGCTGGGTTGCAAGATAAGGTAAATTTGCCCAGATAGCATTCAGCCCCGGCCAGGAGGGGAAACCGGGGCTGAATACTTTTTATTGGCGACTTCGCAGATACTATAGCCGGGCTTCCTGAGTTTTACCTGAATTTAAGTTAAACACTTCCTGAGAAGTAGGGACGGTTCGTGAACCGCCCTGCGCTTGCGATGTAATGTGTCCACTGTTAGAATGGCGTTATTATTGGTAGCGACGCATAAACTCAAAACTACTTTGGGGCGGCTGTCAAAGGTGATTATTGGATGCGTATCCTTACAACGGCAACGACGAATTGGTTTGACGATGGGTGTTGTGATGTGAAATATTTGGATTTGTGGCGCAATACCCCGCTCAGCTTTACGTCTGGGCAAACAAATGGCTTTGGCTGGCATACCGACCGTCACGATGTTTTTTTACTCAACGACCCAAACGGCCGTATCTTCCAAAAAGCTGCCAATTTACTTCTGCGCTACCAGTTCTACCCCGACACCATGCTCTCTCATTATGGCGACTTTGATTTGGGCAACGGCCGTCCCATGCAAGTAGGCGACCGCATTGTACAGCGCATTCACTTAGCCCGATTATTCGGACGTCCCCTACTCGACGTCATCGGCTTGACCGAAGTTACGCAGGTTATCGTTGAGCCGCGTCGCCGAGGCTTCGCCTATGCGACAGCCGTTCCCCATGTCGAACAAGGCCAATGGTCTGTTCAGGTCTTGTGGAATGATAATGGAGACTTGACCTTAACCCTTAACGCCATCTCTCGTCCCGCTCCCCAAGAACCAACCCGCAATCACTCCATCATGCGCTTCCTCCAGAAAAAGGCCCATCAAGCCGGAATTGCCCATTTCAAAAAGCTGCTGCTGTCATAAAATACAAGTTGGCAAGTATGCAGGTATGCAAGTTATCATCACTTGCCACTTGCCCCATTTCCCCCCTACAATACGCGTATGACTACGCTTTACTCATGGAACGTAAACGGTATTCGCGCCGCCCAGCGCAAGGGGTTTCTGGATTGGCTAGACCAAACCAGCCCCGACATTCTCTGTGTGCAAGAAACCAAAGCCCATCCCGACCAACTAGATGCCGAACTCCGCCAACCGGACGGCTACCATACCTATTGGGCATGGGCCGAGAAAAAAGGCTACAGCGGCGTCGCCCTCTATAGCAAAAAAGAGCCGCTGTCGGTACAAATCGGCCTGGGGATTGAGGCGTACGATCGAGAAGGACGCACCATCGTCGCCGAATATGCCGACTTTACGTTGATTGGCGCATATTTTCCCAATGGCGGACGCGATCACAGCCGGGTTCCGTTTAAGATGGCCTACAAAGCGGAATTCCTGGCCTATTGCAACCGACTACGAGCCGATGGCAAGCATGTGATTTTTTGCGGCGATGTGAATACGTCGCACCAAGAGATTGATTTAGCTCGCCCTCGTCAAAACAAAAAATCAACCGGTTTTTTGCCAGAAGAACGGGTTTGGATTGACGAGGTAATTAACCAAGGCTATGTGGATACGTTCCGCGATTTGTATCCGGATCGGGCTGAAGCGTATTCGTGGTGGTCGTATATTGGCGGGGCGCGGTCGCGGAATGTAGGCTGGCGGCTGGATTATTTTTTTGCGAGCGATGATTTACGGCCGTTCATCGCCGACGCCGCCATTCATCCCGATGTGATGGGGTCGGATCACTGCCCGGTGAGCCTGACGTTGAATGATGAAGTTGGAATGATGAATGAGGAGTGAAGAGCCGCTTTCCAGGCGGGTTGAGACGCTTGGGATCGTCGTTATTTTGGCGGCGGCGGCCGTTTTACGGCTGGGTTGGCCGGGGCTGACCGAATTTAAGGCCGACGAAGCGCGGCTGTTGGCGTTGGCGTTGGATATGGCGCAGGGTGGGGGGCTGGCCGTGCGCGGCATCAGCAGTTCGGTGGGCTTCCCCAATTTTCCGATGAGCGTTTGGATTTATGCCCTGCCGTTGGTTGTATGGCCGCATCTGTACGCGGCGACTTTGTTTACAGGATTGTTGAATGTGCTGGCGATGGCGGCAGGATATTGGTTTGTGCGTCGCTATTGGGGAGCCAAAGCGGCATTGGCGGCGACACTGCTATTAGCCGTCAGCCCGTGGGCGATCATTTATTCGCGCAAAATTTGGGCGCAAAATTTGCTACCTCTGTTTGTGATGGGCTGGGGCATCAGCGCCGCGCTGGCGTTTGTCGAACGGCGCGGCAAGTTTATTCTGCTGCATTTTCTGTGCCTGGCGATTGCGGTCCAGGCTCATTTGGGAGCCATTGCACTGGTTCCGATAACGGCCGTCTACCTGTTCATCTTTCGGCGGCGAGTGGATTGGAAATGGGTGGGCATCGGCAGTTTGGCGGCGGGGGCGACGGCCGTTCCCTTCCTCCTCTATCTCTGGCAAAACCGAGGGCAGGCTGCTTCGCTAAGCGGCACAGTTAGCGAAAGCGTCATCAGTCTACAATCATTTCAACTCACAGCCACGCTGAGTTTGGGAGCCAACATCCATTCCCTGGCCGGGCCGGAGGCGTTTGCAGCCTATTTAGCCCAGACGCCGGGGATGACGGCCGTTTATTGGCTGTGGGCGGCGCTCATTTTGGGCGGCGTGGGGATGTTGATTTATGATTGGAGATCGAAGAAAGAAATAAGCACAAATCAACAACGAACAGAAAACAGGAAACAGAAAACAATTAACAACCAGCGCCCAGCGTCCAGCGCCCGCGTTTCCGCTGAAGCGGGTGTGATTGTTCTGTTGTGGTTGTTGGGGCCGGCGTTGTTTTTTGTTTGGCATAATACGCCGTTGTTTTTGCATTATTTTATCGCTTCGCTGCCGGCGCAGTACGTAGCGGCGGGCTTGTTCGCGGCGCGGATTTTGCGCGGGCGGGGCTGGGCGGCGTGGGGATGGGCCGGATTGGGAGGCACGGCCGTTCTGCAAACCTGGGCGTTCGTTAGCTTACTGTTCTTCCTGGGACAAACGGCGACGCCGGGCGGCTTCGGCGCCCCAGTCGAGCGCCAGTTGGCGGCGGTTGAGCAAGCCAAAACAACTTTGGCCGAGACTAACGCCGCTGAGATTCTCGTCGTTGGCGCGGGCGAGTCGCCGCGCGTGGATGAATTTCCGGCCGTGTACGATGTTTTGCTGCGCGACGTGCCGCATCGTTTTGTAGACGGCAGTCGCTCGGCTCTCTTCCCCGCTCAACCGTCTGTTATTTTGTTGGCCGATGGAATGGCAACGATGGATTTGTACGCGAAAACGGCCGTTTCCCACACTGAAATCCCCCTGCGGCCTGGCGAAGGCAGTTTACACATCATGGCCTTGCCCGGCAGCGCCGCGCCAACGCCAGACACCATCTTTGATCCGCCTTACCTGTTGGCAAACTGGGTTAATTTATTGGGACATGACGCGCTGCAAACAATGGGAGAGGGCACGGCCGTTTGGCAAATCCATTGGCGTACTGGCGATAACCCCGACCCCGCTAGCTACCAATTCTTCAATCATTTGCTAGACCATCAAGGGCAGCGATTAACCCAGGCCGACGCCGCCGCTTTTTCGCCAGCGCAGTGGCGGGCCGGGGATGTGGTCGTCAGTCGGTTTGTGTTGGAATGGGAGGATGGTGGCGAACGGCCGTATGCCATCCATACCGGCATGTACCGCTACCCATCGCTGGAACCCATCCCCTTCTTGGATGTGGCCGGCAATCCTTATGCCGAGTACGAAGCGATAAAAATCGAAGACTGAGCCGTTCAATCCTCAGTCTTGCTTCTTTCGATTTCCACGCCAACCGAGGCAAACGGTAAAATATCTGGCTTTTCCACCCGCACCTGGACACGCGCAACGACAAACTCTTCTAAAATGAGATTGGCGATGTCGGTTGCCAACCGCTCCGCCAGAAAATCGGATGCGGCTTCCACGTGGGCGATGACGCGCCGGGCGACACTCTCATAATTGACGGCATTTTCAATCCCGTCCGTCGCCGCCGCCGGGCGGATGTCGGTAAACATGACGATGTTGATGAGTAAATTTTGCGCCGCTTCTCGTTCTTGTGGATAAATCCCCAGAATCCCCCGCACACGCAAATCTTTGATGATGATTTTGTCGTTCATGGCAAGCGTTTCAGCATTTCAGCCAGTCAGCGTGTCAGCTTGGCCGCTTTTAGCTAACTGGCTGATTAGCTGACACGCTGACATGCTAAATGGCTAATCTAAATGCGCCTCCAGCCAGCGCGCCAGATCGGCTGTGACTTGTTCGTGGTGGATGTCGTTATGGTTTTCGTGACGGCCGTTCGGGTAAACAATGCGTTCTTTATCGGGCTGCTGCACCTGCTCGAAGAAAAACTGGCTCCCTGCTGGCGGAACCAGGGTGTCGCCGCCGCCATGAATGATGAGGAGCGGCGGTTGGAATTGGGCCGCGTTTTGGCGCGTCCATTCAATCGCGCCGGTAAATTCGGTACTCCAACGGGCCGATACTTTGCCGGTGATGAGCGGGTCATTCTCATAAGCCTGCACTTCATCGGGGTCGCGGGAAATGCTGCTGGCATCCAATTGAGATTCGATGAGGAAATCGGGCTTGAGTTTGGACAAAATACGGCCGATGAAAAGCAGAAGCGGGCTGGCATCTACGGCGCCAACGGCCGGGGCGGAAGCGATGACGCCTTGCAGCCCTTCGGGATGGTGCAGCGTGTATTCCAACACAATGAGGCCGCCCATGCTGTGCCCCATCAAAAACAGGGGCAGGTCAGGAGCTTGTTGGCGCACGTTTTGGAGGAAGGCTTGCACATCGCTGCGATATTCGGCCCAATTATTGACATGAGCGCCGAGTTTTTTGGCAGAACGGCCGTGTCCCCGATGATCAAAGCTGTAAATGGCAAAACCCAGCGGCACAAGATGGTTGACGACATGCGGATAACGGCCGCTGTGTTCGCCCAGCCCATGCACTAATACGATAATCGCTTTGGCTGGCGTATCCGGCAGCCAGGATTGGGTAAACAATTCCAATCCGCCAAAACCGGTGAATGTACCTTCTTGATGCTTCATTTCCCTGTCCTCCATGTTGAACAAGCCATTAAATTGGTCAATGACTTTATTGTACGAGAGTTAAGGCGCTTTGACAGGTTGATTTCACCGATGGCGTAAACCGAAGTCCGTATACCGGATTACCGATTACGTTTTACGTTTTACGGCTTACGTCCTTTGGCTTGCCGAATACGGCCGTTCATCCATAAGAACAAAAACCCTCCCGCCGCAGCTTGTTAGGCTGGGCGAGAGGGCGCTTTTTCTCCCTTCCCTAGATAATTGGCTTCTTCCCAGAAAGAGCTACATAGCGTAGCGCTCGCCAGCCAATTGGGTATAGGCAGTTTGTAAGGCGTGTCTGGCCCGTTGGGCGCGCATTTTGGCGGCGCTCAGGCCAATGCCTAACGATTGAGTGATGTCGGCATACGGCCGTTCCTCAATATCCTTCAGCCGCAAAATTTCATATTCCTCTGGTCGCAAATGGGTCAACGCCAGGGCCAAATGTTCCCGCTGCGCTCTGGACTGCCATTGCGCATCCGTCCGCACAGACGAAGGCAGGAAATCAGCCATATCTTCAATGGCGCTGGCCGCTTCTTGCGGCCGGCGGCTGCGATGCCGGATTTCATTGCGCGAGGTGTTGATAGCGATGCGGTAAATCCAGGTTTTGAAAGATGAGCGTCCTTCAAATGTCCCCAGCTTACGATACACCTTCAAAAACACTTCTTGCGTTAAATCTTCTGCGTCTTGTGGATTTTGCAGCGCGCTGTAGCACACCCGCCAAACCAGTTTTTGATAGCGGCGTAATAACTCTTGAAACGGCCGTTCATCAAAGTCGCCATCCGATTGGATCAACCT
>JANTGY010000152.1 GCA_024762695.1 Anaerolineae bacterium | reverse complement strand
GCCTGAACCGGCGCGGCTATATGTTTTTAACGGCCGTTCCCAACCGCGCCCAAACCATGCGACAAACGGCCGTAGAAATCTCCCAATTGGGCGCTGGTGAATTGCGTTTACACAATAATAACGGCAGCGGTTACGCGCCCTCGCCCGGCGAAGGGTACGACAAGGCGCTGGACGGGGCTGATTTGCTGTTGGATGCGGCCTTGATTCAAGAACATTACCCGTTTTTATCGGATACGGCCGTTGCCCTTTTACATGCCCGTCGCTGCGGTTGGTTGAGCGCCCAACAATTCGGCATGTATCTGCTGCAAGAAGCGAAAGCGCATGGGGCTAGATTGGTTCAAGGGCGGGTGACAGATGTGAGGATGGAGAACGGCCGTATCCAATCCGTCCAAGTTGAGCAGGCAGATGAACAACTGGAAATCGCCACGGGAAAATACGTTATTGCCGCAGGGCCGCTGCTAAAACAGGCTGGGGCCATGATTGGCGTTGAGTTCCCCATATTCAACGAACTGCACGGCAAAATTTCTTTTGAAGACCCGCTGGGCGTCATTCCGCGCGATGTGCCGCTGACTATTTGGAACGATCCTGTCGAGTTGCTGTGGACAGGTGAGGAGCGGGCTGAATTAGCCGCTTACGATGACACGCGTTGGTTGACAGAACAGTTCCCGGCCGGCGTCCATTTCCGACCGGAAGGCGGGCCAGGGGCCAAGACCGTTCTGGCTATCTGGACGTATGACATCGAAGAACAAGAACCTGTTTTCCCGCCACAGTTTCCGGAGGAGTATGCCGAAGTCATCATGCGCGGTTTGGCGCGGATGGTTCCGGGCTTGGAGGCTTATTTGGCGAAGATGGGACAGCCGTTTATTGATGGCGGCTACTATTGCAAAACCCAAGAAAATCGACCGCTCATCGGGCCGCTGCCAGTCGAAGGCGCTTACGTGATTGGGGCGCTGTCTGGTTATGGCATTATGGCTGGGATGGCTGCCGGCGAGTTGTTGGCCGCCCATGTAACTGGTAACGATTTGCCTGCTTATGCGTCTGACTTTCTCCTCAACCGCTACGACGACCCGGCTTACCGGGCGATGTTAGCTAATTGGGACCCCACGACCGGGCAACTGTAAAACAGTCCTTGTGCGCTGAAATCCTGGAACCGCGCAAGCTGCGGCAACTTGAAAACGCCTTCCTCATGTCGAGGGAAGCGTTTTTTCTTTGTAGATGGGCAAAGTAAAAGAAATTGTCGTACCTGTATCTTCCGAAACATCTAAACTTACTATGCCGCCGTGCTTATTTATCAGTTCAGCGCCTTCACAAAGAAGATTGGGAGGAGAGTGGTTTGTGCAATCAAGTTTTCCTGTATCTGGATCTGTTGGGTAAAAGTAATCGGGTAGAAATTGCTGGCGATTATTCAGATTTATAATAATCCAATCAGTTTCGAGGGAAATTGACAAAGAAACGTCGTTTGAAGCGTAATCATTAAGGATCTCAGAAAATTGACGGATAGCACTTTCAATCATATACCGATCGATATTTGCTTGAAGCTGAGGGTCCAGTCTGACGCTATTATAAAAATTGAACCTTTGGAAGACTTCAGCAATGTTTGTTCTTTCAAGGCTCGGTTTTTTATTTAGAAATGAAAGTATATGCCAAGAATGCATGTAAAGACCGAACATCCCATAGACTTTTTTAATGTTTTGGTTGATGGCATGAAGCGCTTTATTCTGGAACTCTGGGTCTTCGGGTTTAACTTTATCTGACAATAATTTTGCATACATCAAAACTACAGACATAGGCGTTCGGAGTTCATGGGACATTTCAGAAAAAAGATGATTATATCGCGCACATTTTTCTTTTATAATTGCCAGTTCTTGTTTTGCATCACTTAATTCCTGATTTAATTGGACGATACGATCTTTATTTTGGGAACCTTCATTAGAATTATGTGGCTTTGCCATTTGGCTGTTCCTTGTATTAATAATCCAATACGGTACGAATATCATGCCGGATTTGAGCGATGTTGGCAATGAGAAGTTGGTTCTTTTATTTCGCCAGCGTTGTCGCTAGTCGCTGAATCCCTTCCTCAATTTCCACTTCTGTTAGCCCGCTAAAGCCTAGCAAAATTGAGGGGGGAGACGGCCATTCCAGATGATAGGGCGCGCCCGGATAAATGCCCACGCCGACGGCCGTCGCCCGTCTCACGACTTCCGCTTCATCCATGTGCGGCGGCAAATACAACATTACGTGTAATCCGGCGGCCGTGTTGGAGCGGCAAACCAAATCGGGCAGATAGCGTTTAACCGCCTCAACTAACACTTGTCGCCGCTGACCGTATGAATGCCGTAAATGGCGCAAATGGCGCTCAAAATGTCTCTCGGTAATGAAATCGGATACGGCTGCCTGCGTCAACGTCGGCGCGCCCCGGTCAACCAACGCTTTGGCCTGTGTGAAGGGAGTGATGAGCGCTGGCGGTAAGACCACGTAGGAAAGGCGCAGCGCCGGGAACAAGACTTTGGAGAATGTGCCCAAGTAAACGACACGGCCGTCTTCATCCAATCCTTGTAACGCGGTCAGGGGACGGCCATCATAACGCAGTTCGCCATCATAATCATCTTCAATGATCAGTGCGTCTCGCTGCCGCGCCCATTGCAGCAGCGCCAGGCGGCGGGCTAAAGGCATCGTCCCGCCGCTAGGAAATTGATTGGATGGCGTCACAAACACCAGACGCGCCCGGCTGTTGGCTGGAATACGCTCAACCGGGAATCCCTCTTCATCAACCGGCAAACTGACTAATTTTGCCCCATGTGTTCGAAATAAATCGAAAGCGGCCGCGTAGCCGGGCGTTTCGACCAACACCTCGTCCTCTTGGCTCAGCAGCAGCCGCGCCAAAATATCCAACGCCTGCTGCGCCCCGTTGACAATGACGACCTGCTCCGGCTTACAAGGCACGCCGCGTAAACGGCCCAAATAATCAGCCAACGCCTGCCGCAGCGGCATAAATCCGGCCGTCGAGCCATAACGTGAGAGCATTACATCATCGACGCTGAGGTAGCGGGCTAACAATCGGCGCCAGATGTTGTAAGGGAAGATATGGGGGAAGGAACGGCCGAATCCAAAATCAATTTGAAGGCGTGTCGATTGTCCGGTTTTGCCTTGCGCTGCTAATGCACGCTCTCCCCAAGTGGAGAGAACGGGATGGAAGGGGGCGGCGTTAGACTCCCGTTTCGCCAATCCCACATCATCGGCAACAAACGTTCCCGCACCCACATGACTGACAACATACCCTTCTGCCTGTAACTGCTCATACGCCTGCGTTACCGTAACGCGGGCGACTTTGACTGTTTTTGCCAGATTGCGACTGGCGGGCAGGCGCGTTCCGGCGGGCAGTTGACCAGCCAAAATCGCTTCTCGCAGTTGCCAGTAGATTTGCCAGTAAAGGGGGAGTGCGTTATCTTTTTGCAAATGAAGCGTCGGCAACATATCGAATCCTGAATTAGCGGTCAGCTTGTCAGCAAGTTAGCTTGTTAGTTTGCCTACCTAAAATGGTTTCATCTAATTAGCTGAAACGTTGAAATGCTGATAAGCCGAATGGCTAAAAAGCTATTGTAACACGGACATAATTATGCCTTATCGAAGCAGCGATAAAACACGACAGAAGAAGGATGCCAAACGAACGACTATGATGCAAGCGGCCGTTCAAGTATTTGCCGAAAAAGGTTATTATGCGGCCACCATCCGCGACATCGTGGCCGAGGCCGATGTCGCCATCGGCACCTTTTACTTTTATTTTCCCGATAAAGAAACTTTATTCGTCCATTTGTACGAAGAAACGGCCGATTTTTTGCTTCAGGCCATCCGACAAGCCATCACCAGCCGGGCGACTCTGCCCCAGCAAATTCAGGCAGGCATTCAAGCGTATGTCAATATCGCTGTATTTGAGCCGGCGGTAGTCCAGCTTTTGCTCGTAGGTGGGATTGGCGCCGTACCATCATTGACAGTCAAACGGATTGAATTTCGAAAACGATTGACGCAGGTTTGGCAACGGCCGTTAGACAAAGCCCTCTCTCAATCTCTTATCGCCCCCCAAAACTGCCATCGCACCGCCGAAGCCTTAGCCGGCGCTTACGACGAGGTCATCCTCAACCTGTTCGCTCATCCCGAACCAGAAAGCGAAGCGGCAACGGCCGTGCGCGACCTGACCCAATTCACCCTACGCGCCGTTGCTTACACGGGGAACTAAAACCCTCCCCTAGCCCCTCCCAAAGGGAGGGGAAAGAGGGCTTCCTCCCCCATCGGGGGAGGACTGAGGAGGGGGTTACTCTAACCCCAACTCCTCCAATTTTTCTTGAGTCGGCACGCCATGCTCATCCCAACCGCGTAATGCATAAAATTCAGGCAGCATCTTCTCCGTCTCGGCCACATGCCCAGCGGCCGGGCCTTCTGTGAGCGGCTCCTCCAGGAAACGCGGCGGCAGCGTGTCATCGGCTTTGGTGATGCCTGCTTTCAGTAAGAACAAGCGCTCCAAATTGTAAACCCGTTCCGCTGCCTGCATGAGCGTTTCCGGCGTGTAATCGGCGCCCGTTGTCAAGTTCATCAACTTGGTCAACCGATCCGGCATGATCATCGGATTCTTGTCAAAGGCGTAACGCACAGCCATGAAAACGCACAAACCGGCCGCATCAATGATCACAAAAGAATCTTCCCAGCGTTTGATGAGCGCCGGTTTGTTTTCAATGGTTAAGGGATCGATTTTCTCCGGCGTGCCAAACACCTCGGCATAAGCCAGGTCGCCCATCATGTGGGACGCGCCAATGTTGGAAGTAGCGTACAGCAGCCCCATCCCTTTGGCGCCGCGCGGATCATAGCCGGGGAATTCCAGCTTCTTGGCCGACATCGAGTATTCGGGATGACCGTAACTTTCGGCCAGCGCATAGCTGCCTTCGGCCAATTTGTCGCCAAACCCTTCGCGCAGCGCCATCTTCTTGAGGAATTTGATCATGCCATCCGCATCGCCAAATTTTAGCGGTTCGCCAATGTCGCTTTCGGGAATGATGCCCTCTTCGTACATTTCCATGGCGCAAGAGATAGTCATGCCAACGGTGATGGTGTCCATCCCGTATTCGTTGCATAGGTAGTTGGCTTTGGTGATGGCCGCCAAATTATCCACACCGCAAGAGCTGCCTAACGCGCCAATGGATTCGTATTCGGGGCCTTCCCCTTCGCCTTCATAGCCGGGGGTGTCCACTTTGGTGATGCGGTTGCAGACGATGGGGCAGCGGTGACAGGCGCCGGGGCGCAGCAAGAAGCTGGCGTTCAACGCCGGGCCGTTGATATTTTCTACGCCTTCAAAACGGCCGGTTTGGAAATTGCGCGTGGGTAAAATACCCATCTCATTGGTCACGTCGGGCACATAGGGCGTGCCGTAAATCCGCAGGACGGAGGTCTTGGACGCTTCGCCCACTTCGCGGGACATGGCGCGACCATACGTTTGCATCCCGTCGTAATCGGCCATGCCGATTTTGTGCGTGCCCATGGCCACGACGCCTTTGAGGTTTTTGCTGCCCATGACGGCGCCCACGCCGGAACGAGCCGCAGCCCGGTCTTTGTCGTTCATGATGGCCGCCGCCTTGACCAGACGCTCGCCGGCCGGGCCAATGCAGGCTACTTTGGCTTTTTTATGTGTTTCAGCCAGCATGATGTCGGTGGTTTCGGGGACTTGTTTGCCCCAAATATGTTCGGCGGAGCGAATTTCAACCTGGTCGTCGTTGACCCAGAGGTAAACGGGTTTCTCGGCGCGCCCTTCAAAGATGAACAGGTCGAAGCCGGTGCGCTTCATCCAGGTGGGGAAGTCGCCGCCGGAGTTGGAGTTCGTGAGGACGCCGGTGAGCGGCGATTTAGTGACAACCATGTAGCGGTTGCCGGTGGGCGCCGGGCTGCCGGTCAGCGGTCCGGTGGCGAAGATGAGCATATTCTCTGGCGACAGGGCGTCGGCGGCCGGATCCATGCCGTCCATCAGATATTTAATCGCCCAACCACGCCCGCCGATGAAATCTTTGGCGAATTGGGGGTCTACAGTCTCGATTGTGTGGGTTTGATTGGTTAAATCTACCCGCAGTATTTTGCCATACCATCCGTTCATTGTGGGAAATCTCCTTACTAATTGTCAATTGTTAAATGTCAATGGTTAATTGTCAACGACGTTCATTGACAATTGATAATTGGTAATTGACCATTGACAATTTTTAGCCGCCGGCCGTCGCTGGGAAAGCGAAGACGACGCTGCCTTCTTGTAAAGTTTCGCCGGGGTTGGGGGAACGGCCGTCTACCAACACCACGCTCTCTTCAATGGGAATGCCCAGATTGGCGATGATGTAAACGGCCGTTGTCCCTGCCGGGACTTCAATTTCTGCCTTACCCTTATTTTCGGGCGGCAGATATTCACGATACGTAGCGATGAGTTTGAGATGCACTTTCATACGTTTTACGTCTTTCGTCTTTCGTCTTGCGTCTCTCGTCCTGCGTTTTGCGTCTTGCCACGTCCGATGAAAGACGAACGACGCAAGACATCAGACCCATGTGATAAACCGTTTTTGCCAATCACGCAACCGTAATGGTGGAGCCGGTTACGTTCTTCTCTACCTCGATGCGCGTGGGGAAAGCATCGCGCAGTTCGTCAATATGGGTGATGACCAGGATACGTTGGAAATCGTCCTGGATGGCGTTGATCGCTTCCACCAGCCGTTGACGGCCGTTCGGGTCCTGGCTGCCAAATCCTTCATCAATCACCAGCGTTTGCAGCCGCGCTCCGGCTCGCTTGGCTAAAATCTGGGAGAGCGCCAGCCGGATGGCGAAATTGACCCGGAATTGTTCGCCGCCGCTGAAATTGGCATACGGCCGTTCGCCCGCGCCGTCCCTGATGGCAATATCCAGTGTCTCGGCCATGCCTTCCCGGCTTTTCAAGGCCCGCTGCGTCTTAAAGCTGACTTGCATATCGCCGTTCGTTAGCCGTTCCAACAGTTCGTTAGCATGATCCTCGATTTCGGGCAAAGCTTGCTCGATAAGCAACGCCTGCACGCCGTCGCGGCCGCACGCCTTTTCCAGCAGTTTGAGCCGTTGAATATGCAGCGTCCGTTCGGCGCGGTCAGCAATGAGACTGTCGCGTCGCGCTTTCAGATCGTCCAGCACGTCCAGCCGCTGTTGGGCGGCGCCGACGCGCCGGTTGGCGGCAACTTGTTCCTCGCGCAGCCGGAACACATCGTCCTCGACGCCGCGCAGGTCGCCGCTGTCGGCGGCGATGCGTTCCAACTCGGCGTTGGCCGCTGCGTGCTGGCTCTCCAAGTCGGCGACGGTTTGTTCCTGTGCGGCGATCTGCTCCGCTAGATGCGCCAACGTGTCTTCCAGTGGTTTGGCGGCCGCTTCCGCCTGCTTCAATTCTTGCTGCCGCGATTGGGCTGCGGCCAACTCATCCCGCTTTTGCCGCGCCGCTTCATGTGCGTCTCCATCGTAGCCAATCGCGTCGATTTGTTTATCCAATTCAACTAACGTCGCTGATTCTTCAACTGCGTAATCTCCAGTCTCCAGTCTCTTGATCGTTTCGGCCAGCGTGTTTTGCCCGACCTGTTCCCATTCCGTTACCAATCGCTCAATTTCGGCTAATCGCGCTTCGGCCTGGGCGAGTTGGCGCTGCTGGGTTTGCCGTTCTTGTTCCAGGGCTGATTTTTGCTGCACGGCCGTTTCCATCTCCTGAATTTGGGCGCGTTGGGCGGCGACGGCCGTTTCATCGGCCAATTGTTTTTCTAGCTCAGCCAGACGATTGACCTGTCCAGAAGAGTCCCATTCGGCGACGGCCGTTTCAATTTCCGCCAGCCGCGCCTCCGCCTTCGCCAATCGCTGCTGCTGCGCCTGCTGGTTGCGTTCTAGTTTATCGCCCTGTTTGATTTTGGTATTCAAATCGGCGATTTCGGCGCTCAATGCGGCGATCTTCTCCTTATTAGCGCGGAAACGCGCCCCCATCTCCTCGCCTTCTGTTTGCAGTTGGGCTAACACGTCGCGGCGATGGGCGTCGCTAAGCGGCTGACCGCAAAGCGGGCATTTGCCGCCGGACTCGGTTTTCAGTCCGTCAATCCGCTCTTTATGCCGATTCATTTCGGTTTTTAAGCGCGGCTGTTCGCCTTCAAGCCCATTTTTATCGGCCAGATTGATAGCATATTGTTGATTCCATTCGGCGATGGCGGCGACCTGGGTTGTAAGTTCAGCCAGTTCTTTTTCGGCCTGCTGGGCGTTTTGGGCGACGGCCGTTTTCTCTTGAACCATCCCCTCAATTTTGCGTGCCGCGTTCTTTAGCTGGCCCAACTCTTGCGCCAGTAATTTGCGGTCGTTTTCCAACGTTTGCAGTTCGGTTTTGGCTTCGTGCCACGCTTCTTCTTGTTGGCTGAGAGCGTCAATTTCTGTCGTCAATTCAGCCAATCGGGTTTGACTGTTTTTCAACGTTTGCGTTGTCGTTTCCCGTTCCGTTTTGGCGGCGGCGACTCTTTCTGCCTGGGCCGCCAACTCTTGCACTTGTTGTTCCAACTTGCTTTTGGCTTGCGTGACGGCCAGTTCATACGGCCGTCGCGTCCCCTGCAAACGGTTGAATGCGTCGGCTTTGGCTTGCCAGCCGCGCAGTTCCGTTTCGGCCGTTTCCCAGGCGGCATAACTGGCCAAGATAGACTCGGCATCGTCCAAGATGGCTTGGTAGCCGTCCCGTTCGGCCTGCCGTTTGGCTCGCGTTTGCGTCAAATTGGTCAGGCTGTTTTGGGCGCGGGTCAGGTTGGCAGTCAGGTTTTGGATGAGCTGTTTTTGTTGGGAGACGGCCGTTTCCGCCCGCCGTAACTGCTGCAATAACGTTTCCTTGTCCGCCAACCGTTCAGCCACGATGGCTAATTCGGCCCGCGCCGCTTCCAGCGTTTCCTGCCGCTCCGCTCCCTCGCCCAGTTCCGACTCAATCTCCGCCAACTGACCGTCCAACAACAGCAGCCGATTGTCGGCCTCTTTGCGCCGGTCGGCGGCCAACTCCTTGTACTCGTCCCACACGCTCACGCCCAATAAGTCGGCCAGGATTTCTTTGCGCCGCCCGGCCGTTTTGGTGGTGAATTCGTCAGCTTTGCCTTGCAGCAAAAAGCTGGCGTTGATGAAGGTGTCGTAATTCATCCGCAGCAGCGCTTCGATGGCTTCTTGCGTTTCGCGCAGTTTGGTTTCGCTCAGCGTTTTCCAGTGGGATTGGTCAGAATCTGTGGCAATTTGCAGCTCCAAAATGGTGCGTTTGCGCGCTTTTTTGCGCCTCATCACGCGGTAAACGCTGCCTTCCAGTTCAAAAATCAGGGTCACTTCGGCCCGACCATCGTCCAAAGAGGCAACCCGGTTGACCAAATCGTCGTCGCTGCGGCTGCG
>JANTGY010000151.1 GCA_024762695.1 Anaerolineae bacterium | reverse complement strand
TTAGCCACGTAGTCTTCGGAGTGGCGTCATCCAACGGTACTCCGTCGCTGAACAGCGCGACTGCGTACCTTACTACGAACATGTTATACGAGGAGAAACAACAAAAAACGCAGCCGATTGAAACGTAAAAGACGATAGTCTATCGAGGAGGAAAGATGTTATGTTGACCAAAAGAGGATTCTAGGTCATTTTGTCGTTGATTTTGATTGGTAGTTTATTATTGGCAGCTTGCGGTGGACAGGAACCGGCGGAAGAGCCAGCCGTTGAAGAACCAGCAGTCGAAGAACCGCCGGCTGAGGAACCGGCTGAAGCAGCCCCTGCCACCGGTAATCTAGTGATGTTGGATTGGGCGGGGTATGAACTGCCCGAATTTTGGGGGCCATTTGCCGAAAAATACCCGGATGTACAAGTAGATTTTAGCTTTTTGACCGAAAGCGCCGAAGTGTATTCCAAACTGGAAAGCGGCTTCGAGGCCGATCTGGTGCATCCTTGTTCCAACCTGTGGGAGCTGCTGGTAGACAGCGATCTCGTCCAGCCCATTGATACATCGAAATTGAGCAACTGGTCGGGCGTGCCTGAATCGTTGGCCGCCGATGGACAGTTCAATGGCAAGCAGTATTGGATTCCCTGGGATTGGGGCTTTGAGTCGGTGCTGGTTCGCGCCGATTTGGTGGAAGAAGTGCCGACATCCTGGGCGGATATTTGGGATCCGCAGTACGCGGGCCGCATCGCCATCAATGATTCCGGCGAAGCGGCGCATGTCATCACGGCCTTGTCGCTGGGCTTCGATCCCTGGGATACAACGCCGGAACAAGAGGAAGAGATTCGTCAAAAACTGCTCGAATTAGCGCCGAATGTATTGGCTTATTGGAGCGGTCAGACGGAATTAGACCAAATGTTGGCCGCCGGGGATGCCTGGTTGGGCGTGGGGGCGTGGAATGCGTCTTACGTCAGTCTGTTGGGCGAAGGGTATGATGTGGAATATATCGATCCGGCCGAAGGGCGCACCGGTTTCTTGTGCGGTTTTGGCATTCCCACCAGTTCGCAAAATGTCGATCTGGCGCATGAGATGATTGACGCTTACCTGGGGACGGAAGGGATGGCTTACCTGGCGAATGAGTATGGGTATGGGATTGCCAATATTGATGCGTTAACGGCCGTTGACCCCGAAATGGCCGAACTCTTGTCACTAAACGACGCCAATGTGATTGACAAAACCACCTTTTACGAAGGCATGACCCCCGAACAACGGGAATTATGGACAAACGTTTGGTCGGAGGTTAAGACATCGCAGTAGCTGGCTGACAAGACAACAGCAGGCTCTAAGAAACCGTTTGTGTTTTGGTAATTAGTAATTTGTAATTTGTAATTGGGTAATTATCGCAATTACCCAATTACCCAATTACCCAATTACCCAATTACCCAATTACTTAATTACCCAATTACCGTACACAAACTTTTAGTTTAATGAGGGCTTGTTAAAGGATAACCAAAAATGGAAAAACAGAACCGCTTGGCCGTACTCCTGGGGCCGCCGGGCTTGTACCTGTTGATCTTGTTCTTACTGCCGCTGGGCATCATGGCTGTGTTCAGCTTTCGCGCCGGAACCATTGGCGATGCGCGTTTCATTTACACCCTCGATAACTACCGCGAATTTTTAACCAAAACATCCTTCCACCGTTTGCTGTTGATTTCGGCCCGCATCGCCTTAACCATTGCCTCTTTGTCCGTCATTCTGGCCTATCCGTTGGCTTATTACCTCACCTTCCGCGCGGGGTCGCGCCGGGTGATTTTGCTCACCATGTTGATTGTGCCCACCTGGACGAGCTACCTGCTGCGCATTTTCGCCTGGAAGCTGATCTTGGGTTCGACGGGGCTGCTGAATACCTTTCTTTTGTGGATTGGCGCGATTGAGCAGGCTAATCCAATTTTGCTTTACAGCCGGAACGCGGTTGTCATTACGTTGTTGTATGTGTGGGTTCCCTTTGTCGCTTTGCCCATATTTGCCGCGCTGGAACGGATTGATCCCAGCTTGTTGGAAGCGGCGGCCGACCTGGGCAGCCGTCCCTGGGAGACGTTTTTGCGCATTACGCTGCCGCTCAGTCTGCCCGGCGTGATGGCCGGGTTCTTTTTTGCCTTGATTCCCACCCTGGGCGAATATGTGACGCCGCTGCTGGTTGGCGGCGGGCAGGGGGCGATGTACGGCAATTTGATTCAGGATCAGTTTGTGCGGGCGTTGAATTGGCCGATGGGGTCGGTGATGAGCCTGGCGATGTTGGTTTTGGCGATTCCGCTGCTTTTCTTGTTTACCAAAGCGGGCGGGTCAGACCTGGTGGAGTTTTAGATGCGCCGCAAAAGTGGATTCTCTTTTGGTTTGTTCTATTTTCTCGTCGTCGCTTTCATCCTGTTTTTGCCGATTCTGCTGCTGGTTGTTTTTTCGTTTAACGATTCGACGAAACTGGTTTTCCCCTTGAAGGGGTTCACCACGCAGCATTACGCGGATTTGGTTGGCAATCGGGAGATGGTGGAAGCGGTGCGGACGAGTGTTTTGTTGGGATTGGGATCGTCTTTTCTGGCGACGGCGCTGGGTACGATGGGGGCGATTGCGTTGTCGCGGTTTAAGTTTCCGGGGAAGGGGTTTTTTACGGCCGTTTCCGCCTTACCGCTCGTCATCCCCTACGTCATCCTGGGCGTTTCCTTGCTCATCATGTTTAATCAGGTTGGCATCAAGCTTTCGGCCTGGACGGCCGGATTAGCCCACGTCGTCATCAGCATCCCCTATGCTCTGCTCATCATCAGTTCACGGCTGGCCGGGTTCCCCGATAATCTGGAAGAAGCGGCGATGGATTTGGGGGCGACCTATTGGGGCGCGCTGCTGCGCGTGACCATTCCCATTAGCTTCCCGGCTCTGGTGGCCGCCTTTCTCATTTGTTTCACCATCTCCTTTGACGAATTTGCCATCTCCTCCTTCTTGGTGGGAACGCAGCCCACATTGCCCGTTTATTTGTACTCCCAACTGCGTTTTCCCACCCGGCTGCCGCTCGTTGTCTCTTTGTCGTCCATTTTAATGGTGGCGACGATGATAATCATGCTGCTGGCTGAATGGCTGCGTCGCCTGGGCGACACAACAAGGTGATTGTCATGACTGAATTAACTGTTGAATTACGAAACGTCTCCAAAATTTATCCTGCCCGACGCAGTTCGGGGAAAGATGTTGTCGCCGTGCGCGAAGTGAGCCTGGATATCCCATCGGGCGAGTTTTTTACGCTGTTGGGGCCAAGCGGCTGTGGCAAAACCACGACTTTGCGCTTGATTGCCGGTTTTGAACAACCGACATCGGGCGAGGTGTATTTGCAGGGTAAAGCCGTCAGCAAAATTCCGACCTACAAACGGCCGGTGAATACGGTTTTCCAAAATTACGCCTTGTTCCCCCACATGACTGTCGCTAAAAATGTTGGTTTTGGGCTGACGGTGAAGCGCGTACCCAAAGCGGAACGGGAACGGCGGGTGATGGAAGCGCTGGAATTGGTGCAGCTTCCCGACTTGGCCAACCGCAAGCCGTCGCAGCTTTCCGGCGGCCAGCAGCAGCGGGTGGCGTTGGCGCGGGCGCTGGTGAATCGGCCAACTGTTTTGCTGTTGGATGAGCCGTTGGGCGCGCTGGACCTCAAATTACGGAAGGCGATGCAGCTTGAATTGAAGCAGCTTCAAGAACGATTGGGCATCACCTTTGTGTATGTGACGCATGATCAGGAAGAGGCGTTGACGATGTCGGATCGGATTGCGGTGATGAATTATGGCGAAGCGCTGCAAGTGGGCGATCCGATGACGCTTTATGAGAAGCCGGCCAACAGCTTTGTGGCCGATTTTATTGGCGAGAGTAATTTTGTGCGCGGCACGGTCAAGCAAGTGGACGATGATGAGGCGCAGATTGCGATTGGCAGAAAGGTTATAGCGGTTAGGCTGGAGGAGGAACGGCCGTCGCCCAATCAAAATGTCCTCCTCACCATCAGGCCAGAAAAACTGTGGCTGTCCGAGCCGGACGAGCAGGCTGACGGATTACCCGGCGTTGTTGAAGAGGTCGTCTACATCGGCACATCAACCCGTTATATCGTCGCTCTCGAAGCGGGCGATGAGATTGTGGTGCGCCTGCAAAATCGACCGGGAACTAAGATGGCTGGATTAGGCAGAGGCGCTCCGGTTAAGGTAAGCTGGCGGTTTGAGGATGCGCGGATTATTGAAGCGGATGGGAGGGGGGAGGAATTGGTAATTGGGTAATTGGTAATTGGTAACTGGTAATTGGGTAATTGTAGGAAGAATGGTGGATAGCGGTTGAATCTCCCTTCTTGATAGGATATACAGAAACTTATCAATATATCTTCTTTTGGAGGGAGTTTCCATGAAACGCACGATTCTATTTGTCCTTTTAGTAAGTTTGATTGTTGCTGCTTGCGGCGGCGAGGAACCGGCGGCTGAACCGGCTCCAGCGGTTGATGTGCAGGCGACGGTGGATGCGGCTGTGGCGGCGACGGCGACGGCCGAAGCGCAGTTACAAGAGGCTATTGATACGGCCGTTGACGAAGCGGTTTCCGAAGCTGTGGATGAGGCCGTCGCTGAAACGCTAGAGGCCACCGCTGCTGCCGCCCCGCCGCCCGAAGAAGCCCAAACCATGACCGAGGAGGAGTTGGCAGCTTTGATTGAGCAGTCCGTCAACGAAGCCGTCGCCGCCACCGAGACCTACGCCGAAGCCTCTGAACAAGCCGCCGCCGACGATACTGTCACCGCCGAAGAAGTCGAGACCATCGAACTCTACGTTTACGGCGCGGAAGAAGCCATTGCTCTAACCGAAGAACTGATCGACATCTACTACGCCCTGTATGGCGATTTGACCTATGCTGTTGTAGATGATTTGGATGCGCTGGTCGCCGAATTGGATGAGCTAAACCAAAATTTAGCGGCGATGGTCGTCGTGTTGGAAGAGATAAACACAACGTTGGAAGCGGGATTGGCTCTGGCTGAGGAGACGGTTGTTCAATTGGAGGAGGCGGCGATGAACGCGGCCCTGAACGCCGCCGCGACGCAAGCTCAATCCCAGCAGTGGCAGCAAATGGTACAAACCGAAGTCGCCAATCGCGCTGCCAGCCTGGGCGCTTACCAGGCGCAAACTGTCGCTGCCTCGCGCCAAGAGGCTGTCAATCAGGTAGGCGCTTACCTGACGACGGTGCAAACGGCATTTGAAGACGAGACGCTGAGTTATGCCGAATTTCAAACCATCGCCCAAAGCAGCGCCGATGCGATTGCTGGGCTGCAAGCGCAAGGCGGCCCGCAGTTGCAAAATCTGGCGACGACGATTGAATCGGTTACGCAGCAGTTTGCTGGCGGCCAAATGCAGGCGGCGTTTGGCAGTTTGAATGAGTTGAGCGCTTTGTTAGCTAATATTCCCGACGTTCCCAGCGTGCCGGCCGTTGGATTTTCGGCGCCGTCTTTACCGGGGTTGGGGGGACGGCCGTAACAATAAGCTGTGGATTGAAATCACGCAGCTAGGTGGAAATTGAGCAAGAGACGACTGGCATTTTGTCCCGTTTCGGCAAATTTGTGCGCGTTCTCAAGCCGGGACGCCATCGCCTGTTCTGGCCCTGGGAAAAAGTGGCCTTCATTGTGGATACGTCCACTGAAATCCTATACACGGCGCCGGCGCTTTCCAGCCCCGCGCGGGAAAACGTACCGTTGAAGTCGATTGAGTTCTTCCTGAAATTTCGCATAGTAGGCCCTGCCTTGTTTGTACATCATATTGGGGCCAGCAACTTCGATGTGGTGTTAAGCAGCGCCGTGCGGGACGCCATCCGCCGCCGCAGCCGTCAAGTAGAAACCGAACGCGCCTACGATTTGCGCGGCAGCGATGTGGGCAAGATGCAGGCTTATCTGAATAAGCAGATGCAGCGTTACGGCGTGCGTATCATCGACGCCAACATCCCCGATGTGCAGTGACCCGGCCAGTACCAGCAAAATCTGGCGACGCGGGAAACGGTGGCTAAAGAGCTGGTCGCTTATGAAAAAGAGTGGGAATTGACCCAAAAACAGCGTACCGACACGTTGATGATGGAGATTGCACGGGCCAAGAAGGTGCGCGATGCCAAGCTCATCGAGGTGCGCGAGGATATCGTACCGGGACAATTGGGCGGCGCTGCAATATGAACTGGCCCGGACCCGCTTACAGGTGGGGGAGACGTTGATACAGGCGGCGTCACGGCCGTTTCTCATCCACAATGAGAGCGGCGAACAGTCGGCTTTGTCCACACTGCTGCTGGCCCAACGGCTGCCGCAAATGGTTGGCGGGAATGGGGGCAGAGGAGTTCATTGGTAAGTTTCTAAGGGTGCGTTGGTTTATAACTTTGGCGTTTGAAAAGTTGTAACCAAGTAATTGGTAATTGGTAATTACCCAATTCCCAATTACCAGCAAACTGCAAAGTTAACTTTGAACGAACCCTAAGGAGCCATCCACCAATACCGTTACCTGTTTTGCGAACGGGCTTGCGTTATGCTCGCCGGGCAATTAGGGGGTTGGGGTGATGGCGTAGGCATGGATGACGCCGTCGGCGTCGCCGATGAACAGCTTATCACTGGTGATGGCGGGGTTGGTGCGGGCGGCGACGATGCCGGTAGGGTAATGCCATCGTTGACGGCCGTTCCCAGCGTCAATCGCAAAAAAATCGCCTTGTTGGGTCAAAAAATAGAGCGTGTCGTCGATGCGAATGGGCGCGCCCAGGACGTAGTTGAAGGTGCCTGTGGGGATGTTGAACAGCCACTCAGCGGCGCCATCGGCGACGTTGAGGGCGTGGACGACGGTATTGGCTGAGCCGAAGTAAACGGTGTCGCCCGCGCCGGATAATGTGGGAACCCAGTTGCCCGTGTCACGCCGCCACAGCTGTTGCCCCGTTTGGGCGTCTACGCCATTGGCAAAATCCTGGTAGGCGATGTAAGCGACGGCCGTTTCATTGGCATACAACTGCTTGGGATACCCATCAAGTGATTCATAAACCCATTTTTCCATTCCGTCAGCGGCCGAGAGGGCGTACAAACGCATCGGCCCGCCTTCATCTACTTCGACTTCCTTCTCATAGCTGCCGCCGACATAAATGGTGTCGCCGAAGCGAGTCGGGGTTTGCAAGATGTAATTATCGCTGGTGAAGGCCCATAATTCCTGGCCGTCGTCAGGATTGAGGGCGAATAGTTTGGCCTGGCCGAATGGGTCGGCTGGCGTTCCTGGCCCAACGAAGGTGGTGGGAACGTATAAAACGCCATTGGCGACGTAAAGCGGCGTTTGGGCGTTGATGCCCAGCTCTTTTTCCCAGTTGACGGTTCCAGTTTGGGCGTCCAGGGCGACGAGTTTGCCATTTTCCAGACCGATGAAGAAGGAACGGCCGTCGCTGACATAAGCCCGTTCCCAAATGCGTTCTGGCGGGTCGAACTGCCAGGCGGGGTCGCCAGTTTGGGCGTTTAGCGCGGTGACCGGCCCATTTTGCGGCACGGCAATGAGGAAATCGCCGACGAAGACAGGCGGATGGTTAATGGCGTCGCCGGTGTCGTAAGTCCAAAGGGGCGTTACGGGTTCTTTGGCGACTTGAGCGGTAGGCACGGCCGTTTCAGGCATGGGCGCGGCCTCAGTGGGGATGGGAACGGCCGTTGCCGGTTCCACAATCGCCGTCTCCTCCGTTTGCCCGCCGCAGCCTGTCGCCAGGAACGATAAGCTAACAAGCATCAGCCAACTGGTAACAATGAATGACCAACGATTACTCGCCAAGTGAAAACGCATAAAGCTGTCCCTCCGGATCGCCCATGATGTATAAGTTTTTGTACAAAGCGCCGCCCACGCGGGCGGAGATGCCTGTGTCCAGGTGCAAAACCTGCGTGCCATCCTCTTGCCGCAGAGCGTAAATGTCGCCGGTGACGGCGTTGAACAGGATGAGATCGCCTTTTAGCAGGGGGCGGCCGATTTGGTTGAGCGAATCCAAATCAATGCTGGTTTCCCACAGTAGATTGCCGGTGGCTGTATCCAACGCATGAAAACGTTCGTCGCCGGTACCCATGAAGAAGGTGTTGTTGACGGCCGTCGGGAACTGCATCCAGTAACTTGGCCCAAAGTCCCACAAATGTTCGCCGGAGGCCAGGGAAAGGGCGTGGACGATTTCGCTGCCGCCGGAAAAGGCTACAACATCGCCATCGGCGGCCAGCCAGCGAATCAGGCCGTCTTCTGAATCGTAACGCCACTGTTCGGCTCCGGAAGTTGTGTCGAAGGCGTAGATGAGGGTGGGGGGATGCTCGCCGCCTTCCCCTTCAGCCAGATGGGTTCCGCCAACGATGACCAGATTGTCGGCGACAGTCGGGCGGCGCAGAATGTAATTATCGGTCACGGTTTCCCAGAGGATTGCACCGGATGTGGCGTCCAGGGCGACGAGCTTGGCCTGCCCTTCGTAATTGTTGTCCAGGCTCGTGCCGACGTGGGTAGTGGGGGCGTAGAGACGGCCGTCTACCAGCGCCGGTCGTGATTGCATTTCCAGGCCCAGGACGGCCGTCCACAGCAGCTTTCCATCCTCTGCATCCAAACAAAACGCCTCGCCGCCTTGCCGCCCGGCGCAAACGTAGCCGTCGGCGACGCGCAGCGAAGCGTCCCATATTTTTGCTTCTGATTCAAAACGCCAAATTGAGGCGCCGTCGGCGGCGTTGATGGCATGGATGCTGCCATCGGCCGTAGCCACAATGACTAAATCGCCGGCGACAACCGGGGCGACGTTGACGGCGGCGGTCAGAGTCGTTTGCCAGACGGGGGAAACCGGGTCAACGGTAGGGGCGGCTTCTTGGGGTGGTGTGTCTGTCTCCACCGGCGCAATTTCGACGGCCGTGTGTAAATCGGGTGTGGGCGGCGCAGCGGCGGGCGGTTCGTTTGCGGCGCAGGCGGCCAACAGGCTTAAGGCAGACAAGATAAAAATGAATCGTTGTACTCTGTGTATCATGGCAAGTCCCTTTTTTATGGCTGGCGCCGATTGTTTGGCGGCGCGCAGGGAATTGTACCATGATGCGTAATAGTTGAAGAAATACGCACAAAACCGTATCATTTCTCTAATCTGTTCTACCCCAGTGCAGGCGAATTGATGCCAGAGAACTATGGAAAACCCCTGGCCGATCGCTTTTTGTTGGAGCAATAGTTGTTTAGAAATCCAATTTTCTTGAGAAATTGAATTTCTAAAAAAGAGGGGAATATGTCGCAATATGATCTGAAGTCGGTGAAGCTGCCCAAGTTAACAGGAACAAGTTTGAAGTTGTTTGCCAGCGCGCTGGAGAATTCGGCAGCGCGGGCGCTGCTGTTGGGGAATTTGTTGGAAAGCGGCGGGATTACGAAACTGCGGGTGATGCGGATTGATGAGCCGCCGACGGTGAAGCCG
>JANTGY010000150.1 GCA_024762695.1 Anaerolineae bacterium | reverse complement strand
CCTTCCAAAACAGCGTATTGGGCGGCGGGCGTTAAACCTGTGGCCCCAGCCCTGTCCAACAGCAGCGCCGAAACGGCCGCCGCATGGGGCGCCGCCGCCGATGTGCCAAAGAAATTGGGGTATGAATCGGGATCAGTGCCGCCAATATCAATAATATCGCTGCCAAAGAAGGTGGTGTTGCCGCCGTCCGGAGCCACAATTCTGGGTTTGGCCCGCGTTTCTGTCACAGGATTACCGCTGGTATCAAAAAATATGGGCGTTGTACCCGCCGATGAAAACGACTCTAACAAAGGCGGACTGGTACCAAACACAGGCGTGTAATAATAAAAGGCCGCCCCAACAGCTTCTGCCCCCGCCGCATTGGCATGACCATAGAGCGTGCCGCTGGCCGTATCATATTCATTGACGGTCATGTCAGAGTTGAAATAAGCATATTTCATAAAACCGGGATCGGCGCCGGCCGCCTTTGTGATTAAGAGGTTAACGGTAGTGGCTGTACCGCCGTTGGTGACGCCTAAAAACTCAATCGGATCCGCGCCCACATTGGAATCATCACTCTTCACATGAATCGATGTTGGCGGATCGGTATTGTTAACAATGTAAATGTTTAAATCGTTAGCCGATCCGGGCGCGCCGCTCACTGCAAAATAAGGCGAATCCCATTGAAAAGAGAATAAGGTATCGCCGCTCGGAAGCGTTATTTCCTGATAAATGTCTACGCCGGGACCTGGATCAAAATCATGCGCTTCTTCACCAAGCCCCAGCGGAAACAGGCCGCTGGCGTTGAAGGCGCTTTCGTAAGCCTGCCGGCTCTGGTTACCGGCGGAAGAAAAGTAAGAGACGCCGGAAGCGACAACCGTATCGACAGCCTGGGCGATGATGCCATCCTGGAACATTGGCTCGGAGTAGTAGAAAACATCATCCACGATGATGTCGGCGCCGGCCGCAGCCAGGTCGGTAATGCCGGTTGCAAAACCGGCCTGGCCGGTAAACGCGGTGTGGAAGGATTGGCTGGCGCCGGGGGCCACATCCATAATCAACTGCATCATTCCCCGCCCTTCATCTGAGGCGGCGCAGGCGGAATCATCAAGCACGTTTACGCCAGCGGGCAGGTCGCCGCTGGCAACGTCGGCGGCCGCGCCGCCTAAGCAATCATAGCTGTCGGATAAAGTGCCGATGGTAATGCCTGTGCCGTCAACGGAATAAGTCGTTCGGGCTACGTCGGATTTTTGCGCGGCATCCCCCTGCGTATCAACGGCGCCGACATGGGTTACGGCCGTTGCCGGGCGCACATAATTCAATCCAGACAGAGCCTCCATGCTTTCAATCGCCGCGAGAGGTAAATAGCCGGAAACGACACGGCCGTAAACCGAACTCTTCTCCAGGCCCAGCCCAATTAATTCTCGCTGCAAGGAACGCGCGTCTTCCTGGGCTACCGCGTCAACAACTACAAAATCGGTCAATCCGACGTTCACAACGCGATTGACCGGATTGGCCGATTGGAATGCAGATGGGGTGGAACTGTTCAAGTTGGCGGCAAGATGTTCTTGATATTCCGCCGCCAGGCTCAACAAATGACCGCTGATTTTGGGCGAAGGGTCAATATTGAAGGCGTTACTGCCCGTCAGGAGCAAAACAGGATCGTCGGCTTGCCCGACAACCCGGTCAGAAACGAGTCCGACAATAAACGATAGAATGAATAATAAGGAAAAGATTTTGACTGATTTGTTCATTTGAACCTCCAATGAGCCTGAAAAAATCATGAACGAACGGTAATGAGTAAGATGTGTAATTCCCCTGGCCCGTGTACGCCGACGCTTAGGGTCATTTCGATGTCGGCGGTGCGGCTGGGACCGGTGATGAGAGCCAATCCACTGGACGGCCGTTCCGGATAATCGCGCCGTATGCGGTCGGCCAACGCTGCCAAATCGGGCAGCAGTTGTTCCTGCCGGACAACGGCGATATGGATGGGCGGCAGCAAACTGGCGCTGCGCGGATGATGCGGCGAGGCAGCCATCACAATCGTGCCTGAAGCGGCAACAGCATATTCGGCGCCGGTCAGGCCCAGGTGGGCGTCTTGAATGCGGAATGACGAATGGGGGATGGGAAATGTTTCCACGCCGAGATGAGACAGATGGGTATCGAGTTCCAAATCGCGCAGAATGGTGTGGCCGGTAACGACGGCCGTTGCTGCATCATGGCCGTCTTGCCGCAGCATTTCAATAATGTCGCGCAGTTGCAATCGGGCCGACACTGCATCAGTGACAGGATAAACATGGCCGCCAACGGCCGTTAACTGGCGGCTAAACGTATCAACCAAATCATCGGGCAGCGTTCGCACCGGGCCGGGAAATTTTCCAGGGTGCGCGGGGCGCTGATCGCTGGCTGATGATTGGCGTTTGTGGATGCGCTGCAAAAAATCGGCTTCATTCATCTATTAACCCTCGGCCTCATTCTTCCTTTTATGAAACGGCCGTTTCGCCAACGGCGGCAAATCACGCTGTTCAGTCCATCCCTTAAGCGGGCCGGGAGCATTTTGGATACGGCCGTTCTTCTCAAACGGTTTCAAACCCACGCGGCCAGCTTGCAGCGCCATTTTGTATAAATTGGGATGGCGCGTCACCAGTCCATACGCCTTGAATGCAGCCCGCTCCGTCCATTTGGCGGTTCGCCCAGCCGTCTGCGGCCCGCCATCCACGCCGCGACGACGATGCGCCAACAACATACGCGGCAAATCGATTTTCACTGGACAAGCGTCCAGGCAGGCGCCGCATAATGTCGAGGCTTGCGGCAAATCGGCAACCTCCGATTGCTTAACCCCTTGTAACAGCGGCATCTGCACCGCCCCGATGGGGCCAGAGTAAACGCCGCCGTAAGCGTGCCCGCCCAACACGCGGTACACCGGGCAAATGTTCAGGCACGCGCCGCAGCGCAAGCATTGCAGCGACTCATCAAATTCCGTTCCCAAAATAGCGGAACGGCCGCCGTCCAAAATAACCAGATGTAGTTGTTCCGGCCCGTCCGCTTCGCCTGCGCGACGCGGCCCCGTCACCATTTGCACGTAACTGGTTATTGTTTGCCCAGTGGCCGAACGCGGCAGTAATTCCAGAAAAACCATCAAATCATCCAAAGTAGGAATAACTTTTTCCATGCCCATGATGGCAATGTGTACGGGCGGGACGCTGGTGACGAGACGGCCGTTGCCCTCATTCGTCACCGTAACCAAAGACCCTGTCTCCGCAACGGCAAAATTGACGCCGGAGATGCCTACCCCGGCGGCTAAAAATTGGCGGCGCAGTTCTTGGCGGGCGACGGCCGTTAACGTCGGAATATCCGCATCCGCCAAAACCCGCCCCGTTTCTTCATGGAACAAGTCCGCCACCTGCTGCCGGCTCTTATGAATTGCCGGCGCAATAATGTGGCTGGGCGTTTCGCCGGCCAATTGAATAATCCATTCACCCAAATCCGTTTCCACTGCCTGAATGCCTGCCAACGCTAACGCATCATTCAGTCCAATTTCCTCGCTCGTCATAGATTTAGACTTCACCACTAAATCATGCCCGGCCTCCCTTACAACAGCGCTGACAATCGTCTGAGCGTCGGCCGCGTCGGCCGCAAAATGAACAAACCCGCCCGCGGCCCGCACTTGCTCAACCAACTGAGAAAGATAAGTATCCAAATGAGCAACCGTATGTTCTTTGATCAACTTGGCATGATGGCGCAGGGCCGACACATCATCAATATCCTCCCATGCTCGCATACGAGCGGCATCGAACCGTCCGGCGGCCGTCTGCAAGGCCGCTTGTAAAGGTCGATCATTTAGCGCCTGGTTTACGCGTTTTGCAAAAGATATATTCGTTTTCATAAAAATAGCCATCCCCAATTCCAATCTAATAATGACGGTCACTTATAACCTAAGTTGGCCTGGAAGCAACTTTTTAAGCTCCATCGGTTGGATTTGCTTTGCAAACTGGTATAATTTGCCTGAATTAAACACTTGTGGATTAAACAATTTAGTTTAAAAATCGTATCCACGTATTAAAATAGCATTCCACATAATCAAATGGAGGATTAGAAATGCTTGTAAAACGTTCGTATTTAATGATTATTTTGCTTCTTGTTCTCGGTATGGCTCTCGTCGCCTGTGGCGGCGATGCACCGGCCGCTGAAGAACCGGCCGCTGAAGAACCAGCCGCTGAAGAACCTATGGCCGAAGAACCGGCCGCTGAAGCAGATGGCGATTGCGCCAGCGAAGAAGTTCTCTGTGTTGGTTTAGTAACGGATGTCGGCGAAATTGACGACAAATCCTTCAATCAGTCCGCCTGGGAAGGCGCCAAACGCGCTGAAGCAGAATTGGGCGCTAAAGTCGATTTCATTGAGACCAAAGACGCGAAAGATTACGCGGCCAACATCGCTTTGTTCGCCGAAAATGATTATGATGTCATCGTCACCGTCGGTTTTGCCATGGGCGAAGCGACCGCCATCGCTGCTGGCGAATACCCCGATATTGACTTCATCGGCGTTGACCAATTCCAGGCCTGGATGTTCGATGATGATACCGCCAATGATTTCACTAACTTAGCTGGCTTGATCTTCCCCGAAGATAAATCTGGCTTCATGGCTGGCGCTTTGGCCGGTATGTTATCTGAAACCGGCACCATCGCCGCCGTTTTAGGCACCGACCTGGTTCCGCCAGTTGTGGCCTTCAAAGAAGGGTACGAAGCAGGCGCAGCCTATGTCAATCCTGACATCAACTTCATCTCGACCTACCATCCGGGCGGCATGGATGTGGCCTTTGTTGATCCTGAATGGGGCGCCAGCACGGCCAAACAAGCCATTGACCAGGGGGCAGACGTTGTCTTCGGCGCCGGCGGCAAGACCGGTAACGGCGCTTTAATCGAAGTCGCCAGTAACGAGGGCGTTTTCTGCATCGGTGTGGACACTGACCAATGGGAAACGGTTCCCGAAGCGCATCCGTGTCTGGTTTCCAGCGCGATGAAGCTCATCACCCCTGGCGTCTTTGACCTGATCAAAGCTTCCCAGGACGGCGCTTTCCCGGCCGGCAACTTCCTCGGCGAAGTGGGTTTAGCCCCCTTCCACGATCTGGATAGCCAGGTTTCGGATGAAATCAAAGCGAAATTGGAAGAGATTGACGCTGGATTACGGGATGGTTCAATTGAAACAGGTTACAACCCCGGCGGATAATTATCCCCGTCTTAAATGATTAGTTAGAAATAGAAATGTGCGGCGTGCCACCAGGCATGGCGCACATTTCTCGCATTTAGACCATTTGTTTATTTTCAAGGAAGGGCTTGCTGTCGAGACAAGGAAGAGGGTTTATGAGCGATCAAACTGTGGAAGAGGGTAACGGCCGTTCATCCGGCTGGTTGCAGCGCATTTGGAACACAACAAGCGTTCCCGTTGGGGCGGTGCTGTTGGCGGCTTTAATCGGAGCCGCTATTTTAGCTATATCGGGGGCTAATCCCCTGGACGCCTATGCCGCTCTAATAAAGGGATCTTTTGGCGATTCGGCCGCCTTTGGTCGCACGCTGGAAAAAGCGACCCCGCTCGTATTTAGCGGGCTGGCCGTCGCCTTTGCGTTTAAGGCCGGTCTGTTCAACATTGGGGCGCAGGGCCAGCTTTTGGTGGGCGCGATTGTGGCCGCCTATGTCGGCTTCAGCATCGAAGGGCTGCCGGCCATCATTCATGCGCCGTTGGCTCTGATAGCGGGGGCGGCGGCTGGGGCGTTATACGGCGCATTTCCCGGCGCGCTTAAAACATACACCGGCGCTAACGAAGTTATCACCACCATTATGCTCAACTATGTCGCCATTAACCTGACCGACTTTCTGGCTGACGGCCCCTGGAAAGATTTAACGCCGGGCAATGTTGTAGCCCGAACGCCTAAAATTATGGATTCAGCGGCCATTCCCTTTATCGGCGACATTCCAGTGGGTTTTCTCATTGCCATTTTAATGGCTGTCGTTACCTGGTGGCTGTTGTGGAAAACAACGATTGGCTTTGAAATTCGCACTGTGGGACTGAATCCGCATGGAGCGCAGTATGCCGGCATCAAAGTGGCCTTCACTGTCATTTTAACGATGACTTTGAGCGGGCTGCTGGCCGGAATGGGCGGGGCGATTGAGACGCAGGGTATTGTCGGCCGTTTCCAGCCCGGTTTTAACGCCAATCTCGGTTTTGACGGCATCACCGTCGCTTTACTGGGCAAGACGCATCCCTTTGGCGTTATCCCGGCGGCGCTGTTGATTGGAGCGATGAAAGCAGGCTCCAGTCAGATGCAGTTCAGCGCTGATGTGGCTAAAGAAATCACCGATGTGATTATGGCCTTCATTCTCTTCTTTGTCGCCGCCGACATGATTATTCGCTGGATTCTGCGTTCCCGGGCCGAAGGCGAAAAGATTACGCTCAGCAGCGGCTGGGGCAGTTAATAAGGAGGCTGTCACATGGAAACAACAATTTCTGTCCCTATTTGGAAGCAAGTTTGGGATCGCCTGGGCGTTATGGGCACGATCATTATCGTCGTTCTGGTCGGGATTTTGATCTCTTATATGCGAGACCCGCAGGTTACGTCGGCGGTGCTTAATTCAACGCTGCGTCAATCTACCCCATTAGTTTTGGGGGCGCTGTGCGGTCTCATCGGCGAGCGAACGGGCATCATCAATATCGGCATTGAAGGGCAAATGCTATTTGCCGCTTTTGCTGGTTTTCTGGCTAATGTATACATTGGTCAGCTAGGCATTTTCCCCTTGGGCGTCACGCTCCTTCTAGCGGTGTTGGTGGGCATTGCCGCCGGCGCTTTGCTTGGTTGGCTGCTGGCCTTCATGTCCGTCACATTAAAGATGGACCAGATTATTGGCGGGACAGTCATTAACATTTTAGCGATTGGTCTGACCGGCTATTTTTATCAGGTTGGGCTAACAACGCAAGGTAAGTTGCAACCCATTTCTCTGGGGTTCCTGGCTGATATTCCACTCATTGGGCCGGTTCTGTTCAATAATCCGCCTATCACGTACATTACGCTGTTGTTGGTGGTGGTTGTGCATTATGTGCTCTTTTATACCCGTTGGGGCTTGCGGTCGCGGGCAGTGGGCGAATATCCCAGCGCCGCCGACACGGTGGGCGTCAATGTATACTTTATGCGTTACGCCAACACGATTATTGCTGGGGGCATTGCCGGGCTGGCGGGGGTGTTCTTGACATTGGAAGCGGTTGGCTCGTTTGAACGGTTGATGACAAACGGCCGTGGCTTCGTGGCCCTGGCTGTTATGATTTTTGGTAAATGGACGCCGTTTGGCGCCTGGGGGGCGGCGCTGCTCTTCGGTTTTGCGACAGCCATGCAAACGCAGTTGCAATTCCAGGGCGATCTGGCTATTCCGCATCAATTTATCGGCATGTTACCTTATCTGCTAACCATTGTGGTCTTGGCCGGATTTGTGGGTCGTTCTCGACCGCCGGCAGCGGAAGGTATCCCCTACGAGAAAGAGTAAGAGGTGATTGAATTATGATTATCAAAGATGCGCCGATTGTTCTGGAGACGAAGGGGATGACGAAACGGTTCCCCGGCGTGCTGGCTAATGACCGGGTGGATTTGAAGCTGCACAAGGGCGAGATTTTGGCGCTGCTGGGCGAAAATGGGGCCGGTAAAAGCACGTTGATGAATATGATTTACGGCCTTTATCACCCTGATGAAGGGGAAATCTGGATTAAGGGGGAGCAAGTGCAGTTGAACGGCCCTGGCGACGCGATCGCGCGGGGCGTGGGCATGGTACACCAGCATTTCCAATTGGTTCCGGTGATGACGGTGGCCGAGAATGTGATGTTGGGGGCGGAGATTACACGGGGCGTTCATTTGGATCAGCGCACGGCCGTTGCCAAAGTCCGCGAACTCTCTAAACAATACGGGTTGGAAGTGGATCCGACGGCCGTTATTGAAGACCTTCCTGTTGGCACCCAGCAGCGGGTGGAAATCATCAAAGCCCTGTACCGTAATGCTGATATTTTGATTTTGGATGAGCCGACGGCCGTGCTCACCCCGCAGGAAGCCCATGAATTGTTCCGTATTATGAACGATCTAACGGAACAGGGCGTCTCCATCATCTTCATCACCCATAAGCTGAAAGAAGTGTTAGCCGTCGCCGACCGTGTAGGCGTTTTGCGCGGCGGCAAATATGTGGGCACTGCCGATCCCAAAACAGCTACCGAATCCAGTTTGGCCGAGTTGATGGTGGGCCGCGAAGTTATCTTGCAAGTCGATAAATCCAAGGCGCACCCAGGCGAGCCGGTTTTGAAGGTAACCGGGTTGGAAGTCAAAGACGATCGCGATCAAGTTGCGGTGAAAGGACTGAACCTGGAAGTCCGCGCCGGTGAAATTCTTGGCGTGGCCGGTGTGCAGGGCAACGGCCAGCGCGAATTTGTAGAAGCGCTGACAGGACTGCGGCCGGTTATTGGCGGCACGGCCGTCATCGCCGGGCAAGACATCACACATGCCCCGCCGCGCACCATCACCGAATTAGGCGTGGCCCATATTCCTGAAGACCGGGAAAAACATGGCTTGGTTAAATCCTACACGCTGGCCGACAACTTGGTGTTGAACCGCTATTACCAAAAACCATACGCCAGAGGCATCATTCTCAATCAGCAAAGGATTGATGAGGATGGAAAAGCGCTGATCAAGAAATATGATGTGCGCACGCCCAGCGTGTACACGCCGGCCAGCAGTTTATCTGGCGGCAACAAGCAAAAGGTGATTGTGGCCCGCGAATTCTCACGGGAAACGAAATTGCTCATTGCCAATCAACCGACGCGCGGTATTGACGTGGGTTCGATTGAGTTCATCCACAACCAGATTGTGGCTCAACGGGATGAGGGCGTAGCTGTTTTGCTGGTGTCGGCTGAGTTGGATGAGGTGTTGGGTTTAGCCGATAGGGTGGCGGTGATGTTTGACGGCCGTATCGTCAAAACCCTCCCCATCGCCGAAGCCACACGCGAACGGGTTGGCCTCCTCATGGCCGGTTCGGAAGCCTAAAAAATGCGGCATGATGAACGATGAATGATGAATGCGGCGCATTCATCATTCATCATTTTCTTTATGCCCCGAATTGAAGCAATCGCCGGGCAGCCCGTTCCCATTTTACGACAACTAATTTTAACTCAAGTTGCTACCTACAGCTTAGTTTTTATCTTTACAACCAGGGTCTTTCCAAACTCATAAAAAAACTTGTACGCTTCAAATTCTAATGACCAATCTTTAGGGGCGTCGCCTCGGCGCTGCGCGCCTGGCGCCGCCAAGAGGAGTGGATTTTTTTAATTTTTGGGGTCAAAGACCCCAAAAATTGAAAAAATCCCTTTGCCCACACCCGCACGGGGCGCGAAGCGCCCTCGTGCGGGTAATACCCGGCTCACAAAATATAAGTTTGACGCGCAGCATTGCCCAAACTGATAAATTTATTAT
>JANTGY010000149.1 GCA_024762695.1 Anaerolineae bacterium | reverse complement strand
ATCCGCGAAGCGCGGGAGGAAACCAGCCTGGATGTGGAGCTTGGCCCCTTGTTATATGCCCGTTTTTGGAGCGACGGCCGTCTCCGCCAAACCGAATACGCCTTCCTTGTCGCCGCCTATCAGGGCGAACCAGCGCTGCACGACCCTGAAATCCTGGCCCAGCAATCGGACGACAATCAATATACCCTCGAATGGATGCCGTTAGCGGAAATGGATGGACAGCCCATCTACCCTGGCCCCGTTGATTGGACGGCCGTCATCAAACGCGGCGAATTAGCCAAAAACCTAACCTAAAATTAACCACGCAGAAGGCAGAGGGCGCGAAGATAAAGCTATTATTTCTCTCTGCACCAAAGTGACAGTCAAGCGGCGAACGGCCTTGGTTTACGCGGGTTTTTGCGCCTCGTGACTGTCGCTTCAACCGAATAAAACGCACCCATTAGCGAATCGCTCACTCGGTCACATACCGATTAGCGGCAATCCAGCCCTGTAAATCCTCCAGGGCGATGTCGGGCAAGCGCCATTGATGAACACGGCCGTCCGTCGCCGCCGTTACCATTGATTTTTCATCAGGGCTGAGAGCCATATCCATGATGAAGGCATCGGGATGCGCCGACCAACGATGAATTTCATCGCCGGACGCCAATTCGCGGATGATGATTTGGCCGTCCCAACCGCTGGAAATTAAGTAACGGCCGTCCTGCGTCAACGCTAATCGGGTCCGCACGCCTTCATGACCGGGGTATTGCGCCAACTTTGCTCCTGTTACTGTATCCCAAACCATTAAAAGGCCCTCATTGCCGGAAGAAACGGCCGTTTCCCCATCAGGCGCAAAGGCAACGGCCGTCACCGTATCCTCATGCCCGGCAAATTTTTGCACCAACTCCCCGCTGGCCCAATCCCACAAAAACAAACCATCGTCATCGCCGCCAGAGAGCAGGAAACGGCCGTTGGGACTAAGCGCCGTCGCCCAAACTGGGGACATATGCCCTACAAAACGATGGCTGATGGCGTTGGCTGCGAAGTCCCAAACCAAAATTTCCCCGCTTAATGTGCTGATAACGGCCGTTTCCCCATCAGGATGGAACAGAGCCGTAATCATCACATTCGGTATGCCCGGTTCCAACGCCAGCCCTTGGATTTCCTCGCCCGATTCCACATCCCACAGCCGCGCCGTCGCGTCATACGAGGCTGACAAAAGTCGCTTTCCATTGGGGCTAACCGCGATTTGGAAGACCGCATCTGTGTGGCCGGTCATGGTATCGCTCAAGTCGCCGGAGGCGGCATTCCAAAGGCGGATGGCGTTATCGTCGGCGATGGGCTGGTCGCCGGTGGCGCGGCCGCCGCTGGTGAAGATGCGCTTACCGTCGGGCGAAAAAGCGACATCTAATGCTGACGCGGTGTGGGCGGCCAATTGGGGTAATGCGCTGCCGTCCAAACTTGTATTAAGCGCCATAGAAATATCCCACAAAATCAAGTTGCCGTCTGCCGCTGTGGAAAATGCTTGACGGCCGTTCTCATCCACAGCCAGCCCGTATACCGATTCTTGATGCAAATTGAGATGAGCCAGGGGAACGGCCGTCGAAATATCCCACAAAATCAAACCCCCGTCTGCGCTGCCAGACAGGGCGCGTTGGCCGTCAGGAGTGAAGGCGACGGCCGTTACCGCATCATCATGACCGCTCCACGCTTGCAGCAGCGCGTCGTCGCTCAAACGCCATAAATATAAATTATGGTCGGATGAGCCGGTGAGCGCCGTTTGCCCGTCAGGGCTGATGGCGAGGCTGATGTTATCGTGGGTGGCGGTGTCAAATTGGATTTCTGGCTCGCCAGTCGCCCAATCCCATAAAATCAATTCGTAGCTACCGCTGCCTTGATAGGTGGTTTTGCCGGATGCGGCCAGCAGGAAACGGCCGTCTGGCGTAAAGGCCGCGTCCAAAATACCGTTTTGATGGCTCATGCGCCTGATTTCTTGCCCGGTTGTTAAATCCCACAAAACCAGATTACCCGGCTGGTACACATCATCGCCGCGCCAATTGGCGGAAACGGCCGTTTTTCCATCAGGATGAATAGCGACGGCCGTAATCCGCCCTGACTGCGGGGGCAACGGATGCGATTCTTGCCCGCGCCACGCGATTAACGAGCCATCTGCGCCGCCTGTTAGCATTATTTCGCCGTCGGGTGCGATGGCGATGACGTTGACTGGGCCGTCATGCGCCTGCTTGCGGGTAATTTCTTGCTCCGCCGCATTGTCCCACCAGACGATGGTTCCGTCCTCAAAGCCGAGGAGGGATACTGTCTTGGAAGTGGCAACGGCCGTCGCTGCGCCTAACTCCTCGCCAAAATAATCGACCGTTGGGTAGAGGGCGCGGGCATTGGGCGCGTAGGCGGCTGCCCGTAAAAGCTGCATCGTCTCCGGCGCTGGTTTCACGATGGTCGCCGCTTCTAATGCCAACCGCAGCGCTGCCCCCGTTTCCCCATCGCTTAATGCTTGCCGGGCATTGGCCGACAGACTCAGGCTGTACGCCTGCAACGCTTCCGCCGCCTTCTCATCAGCCAACTGCCGGTTGGCCTCGCCCGTCGCTTGCGCGGCGACGGCGTTGTCCCGCTCCTGTTCCAATTCGCGGCTTTGCCCCAGCGAAAAAATAGTGACCGCCAACGCGCCCGCCATCGCCACCAGTAAAACGGCGACCAATGAGCGCAAAAATGTCCGCGAGCGTTGTTCCAATGCCGTTTCCCGCGCTTGACGTTCCGATTCGGCTGTTTTTTGCGCGGCGCGGGCGGCTAAACTGGCGTCCAGATAATGACGCTCCGTATCCGTCAGGCGCAGCGCGGTTTGTTCGGCCCAGGTTTCGATTTGCGCCAGCCGGTTGCCGCGCAGTAAAAAGCTGGCCTCTACATCCGCTGTTTGCCACTCGGCGGCGGCGCGGGCCAATTGGCGTTGTTGGCGCACATCGTCACGGCCGTTTTCCAGCCAACGGCGCAATCGCGGCCAATGGGTTAACAGCGCTTCATGGGCGATTTCGACGGTGGGAGCGCCGGTCGCCGGGTCGCGGTCGAAGGAGAGCAGCCGGTATCGCCCGAAAAGTTCAGCGACACGCCCCATCATCGCGCTCAATTCTGTTTGCGCCACGCGGCGGCGGGTGGGTTCGTCCCCATCGCCGAAGGCGGCTAGATGGAGGAATAACGATTGCGCGGCGGTTTGTTCGGCGGCGTCTAGCTGGGCGTACAAGGTTTCGGCGCGGCTGGCGATGGCGCCAGTGACGCCGCCGATTTGTTGGTAGGCGGATTGGGTGAGGGTACGGCAGTCTCGTTCATCAAAAAGCTCTGTCAGCGTATATTGCAGCAGAGGCAGCGCCCCTGGTTGATGGTTGATGTCGGTCAGCAGCGTCGCCGCCAACCCCGGCTCCAGCGCGACGCCCGCTTGCCGCGCCGGTTCGCTGATGGCTTGTTCCAATTCGGCTGGCGCAAGGGGCAAAGCTAACTCGGTTTCCTCGCGAAGCCAGACGCCCCAATCAGGATCGTTGAGCGGCCGGTCGTAAAAATCGGCGCGCAAGGCGATGGTTAAACGCAGTTGGCTGCGCGGGTCGGCCAGGGCGGTTTGTAGAAGGCGGAGGAAATGAGCGCCAACGGCCGTTTCTGTCAGCGTAAACAGCTCTTCAAATTGGTCAACGAACAAAAATAACTCACCGCTTGGTGGCAGAAGTTGTTTGAGGGCGCGTAACAGGCCGCGTTCGTCGCTTTGCAACAAGGATAACAGGTCGGCGGGCGGCGCGTCTGCTACCCGCAGCAGCGCCGCTTCCAACTCTTCTAACGGATATTTTCCGGGCATCATGTGGGCGATCAGCCATTGGTCAGAGCCAGGGGCTGCGCCCTGCCGCAGCGCCGGAATCAACCCGGCGTAGGCGACGCTGGACTTGCCGCTGCCGCTGGGGCCGACGATGGCGAGAAAACGTGAAAGGGTGAGGGGATGAAGGGGTGAAGAGGTGAAATGAGCAAGCAATCTCTGGATGAGAGCGGCGCGGCCGAAGAAGTGGGGGGCGTCGTTTTCGTAGAAGGGGTGGAGGCCTTTGTATGGGTTTTGCGGGTCGGGCAGGTTGGTTGTCAGAGGGATGGGCGGGGATTTGTACAGTTCGTCGGCGAGAATTTGTTGGTAAACGGCCGTTGTCTCCCGCTCCGGTTCGATGGCTAATTCCTCGGCGAGCAAGCGAATGCATTGATTGTATTGGGCCAACGCTTCGCTGCGCTGTCCTTGCTTGGCTAAGGCGATCATCAACTGCCGGTGCGCCGATTCGCGCCATGAATCCAGTTCCAACTGCCGCCGCGCCAACGCTTCGGCGCGGTCAAAATCGCCCTGCCGATCATACGTATCGGTCAAGGATGACATGGCCGCTAAAGCTTGCCGCCGCCACATTTCGCGCTGGGTTTCGGCCCAGGTTTCAAACTCTGCGCTGTCAGGCAGATAAAAATCGGCCAGAAAATCTCCCCGGTACAGGGCGACAGCCTCTTCGTCGTCATTTGACGCCAGAAGTTGGCTGAAGGCGGCCACATCTAAATCATATTGTACGGCCGGATTGATTTGCACCGTTTGCCGCTCAACCAGCAAAAAGGGCGCGGTTTGGCCATCATTCGTATCCAATTCGGGGATGGCTTGCCGCAAATGGTAGAGGGTTTGGCGTAGATTGGCCTGCGCCGATGGCAGGGCAGCGTCGGGCCAAAACAGGTTCATCAACGCTTCCCGTTGATGGCGGCGCGGCGCGTCCAGCGCGGCTTCGACGGCGAGGTAAATGAGCAGGGCTTGTACTTTGTTGGTGCGGAAGGGGAGGAGGGAACGGCCGTTAACATCGGCCTGAACAGGGCCAAAAAGCGACAGTGTGAGCGCGGGCATAAAACGTCTCCTTAGGTGAGGAAGAAGAAAAAGCCATCATGTTCCTCTAGCTATCAGATTATAGCCGCGAACCGTTAACAACCAATTTTTTTTGTTAACGATGAGGAAATGGTGGGTTTATGGAAGGTTGACACAATGCGTTTACTTATCAGATATGTTGAACGAAAACTCTGTTCAACCAACAGTACGAAAGGAGTGATTTTCTATGAACAGTTTTAAGCAGTGGAGCGCTACGGTTTTGTATCTATTGCTGGCTGCGCTCGCCGTCGCTTTGACGGGGAATGCGGTTTCGTCGGCAATGATTCGGCTGAAAACGGGCGATGCGTTGATACCATCCATCGTTTTGCCGGTGATATTGATTTTGAGCGTCAGCATTGTGTTGATTGTTTTGGCGAGTATAACGGCCGTATTCTCATCGCTCAATTTATCCAATAAAACCCATTCGCTGGGTTTGCCTCAAGGCAGCGTACGCGCCGTTATCGCGTTGAGCCTGATTTTTATTTTCATCGTAACGGCCATTTACCTGTTTGGTGAAGTAGATGGCGAAACGGGAACCTATGAAAACATCACGCAAGCTCAGTTAGACGCAATCCCCTTCGATGAACTCATAAAAATCGAAGCCAAAGAAATGAATGGCGCAGTCGTGTATGACGTAACGCGCAGAGTAGAAATCACCGACGCTGGCAAAGAGATGGCTATCCAGATTTTGACAACTGTCAGCACGCTGGTTGTGGCGGTTGCCGGGTTCTACTTCGGCACAAAATCAGTTGCGGTCGCGCGACGCGTTCCGGTTCCTGAAGCGCCTATTCTTTTCAATGATATTTCGCCTCAGCGAGAAACATCTGGCAAAACAGTGGAAATCAAAGTGAAAGGGCGGCATTTAGGATCGGTATATCTGGCGCAACTGGAGTTGAATGGCAATAAGTTAGCCGAGCCGGTTGTAACCAATGTGCAGCCAGACAGCGAGAATCAAATTAAATGCACCTTTAACTTGACAACAAAAGACGGCAATCCCATCGAGGCTGGGCAATGGGATTTAGTTGTAGAAGATAAAGATGGGAATCAGGCGCGGCTGCCCGAAGCATTTACGGTTGAAGCCCCTGCGGAAACCAATGAGGAATAAGTTCAGGTATTTATCCGTAGGTCAAGTTTGCAAACTTGACCTACGCATTCAATGGAGAATAGAAAAATGAAAACCAAACACTTGTTTATTGTTAATTCAGTCGTTTTACTCATGCACGGATTAGGCTTTTTACTTATGCCCGAAGCGACGATGTCGTATTATGGCGTGACGCTGGGCGCTGGGGGCATGCTCGTTGCCCGCTGGCTGGGCGGTGTGCAGCTTGGCAATGCGCTGCTCACCTGGCTGACGCGCAATGCCTCTGATTCGATAGCCCGACAAGCTATCATAACGGCTTTGTTCTTTGCCTGGACGGTCGCTTTCGTCGCCGGACTCGTCGCCCAATTGGCAGGAACGATGAACGGGCTGGGCTGGTCGAGCGTTGTGATTTCGTTGGCATTGGCTGTCGGATTTGGCTTGACCTGGGCGCAATCGTCGCGGCTGCTGCGGACGGCGTAGTAAGAAGGTGCGACGCACTTCCAAAGTGCGTCGCACCTGCGCTATACTAGTTTACAAAAGTCTGGCAGACTTTTGTAAACAGTGGAGGTTAGTATGGCATCTGACAGCGCAATTCAATTGCTGGACTTGAGTAAGACTTTTGGCCGCCGCCAGAAGCAAGTGAAAGCGGTTAGAGGTATTAACCTGGAGGTAACGGCCAATCAAGTTTACGGCTTTTTGGGGCCGAATGGGGCGGGAAAGTCAACCACCATCCGCATGATTTTGGATTTGATACGGCCGTCTCGCGGCGAAGTCCATCTCTACGGCCAACCCATCAAACAAAATCGGACTATTTTGCAAAAGCGCGTCGGCGGATTGGTCGAAGGGGCCAGGTTTTATCCATTTTTGTCGGGGAGGGACAATCTGGAACTCATCGGCCGCACCGGTGGTTTTTATGATGCCCAACGAATCGAGACGCTGCTGGAACAGGTCGGCATGGCTGACCGGGCGGCGCGGCAGGCTGGCGGTTATTCCACCGGGATGAAACAGCGGTTGGGACTGGCGGCGGCGTTACTGAGCGACCCTGATTTAGTCATTCTGGACGAACCGACCAATGGGCTGGACCCGGCGGGCATTCAAGAAATGCGCCTTTTTATCCGCGAATTGGTGGACGAGCAGGGCAAAACGGTGTTCTTATCCAGCCATCTGCTCAGCGAGGTGGAGCAGGTTTGCGATCGAGTGGCGATTATCAATAAGGGAGAAATTATCCGCGAAGGCCGGGTGGCGGATTTATTGGCTGGGCAGCGACAATTGCATATTGAAGCGGAACCGTTGGCGGGTGTAACGGCCGTTCTCGGCGACCATTACTCCCTCACCCACGAAAACAACGGCATAACCCTGGCGGCGGCAAAAGAAGAAACGCCCCAAATCGTGCGTAAACTCGTCGCGAACGACATCGCCATCTTCCAAGTACGCAGCCAACGGCAAAGCCTGGAAGCGTTTTTCCTGGAAGCGACCGGTGAAAGAGCGGAGGAGCAAGGGAGCAGGGGAGCTGGGGAAAGCGTTTCTCCCCCTTCATCCAAGAAGGAAGTGTCCGATGATTAACATCCTACGCGCCGAATGGCTAAAAATTAACGGCAACAAGTGGACGACCGGCTTCCTCATCTGGATTTTTCCCGTTGGAGCGTTGGCAATAGTTGGCTTCATGTCCTTATTTGCCCTTTTCAGTCCCAGTTTTCGGGAAAACGTCCATCCGATGTTGTGGACGGATGCCTTTGCCACGCCCTGGAGTTTTGCCAATAATTTATTTGGGCGGACGTTTTTGTTGGGATTTACGGCCGTTACCTTCGCCGGCGAATATCAATGGGGAACCTGGAAAAACATCATCCCCCGCCAGCGGCGCAGTCTGTTGCTGGCCGCCAAATTCATCAATCTGATCCTGCTCATCCTCGTCGCTTTCATCCTGATGTCTTTGATATTCGGTTTCGGCTACGGCTTACTCTCCCGTATCGCCGACGTTCCCTACGGCCCGGAACGAACCGACGCCGCCATCCGCGATTTTTTGAACGACTACGCTTTACAGTCAGGATTGACCTTCATTTCAGTCATCATCGCCTCAATTTATGCCGCTTTAGCCGCCCTTTTAATGAAATCCATCCTGGGGGGCGTGATAATTGGCATTGGCATCTCCGTTGCCGAACCGCTGCTCATCCCCGCTGGTTTGTCATTCGCTCGCATGTTCAACAACGATGCTTGGAAACATTTAGGGCGGCTCAGTCCTCATCTCAATATCGTCAATGTCAGTTCCTGGGCGAAAACTGATCAGGGAATCGCCTGGCTGGAACCTACCGTTCAATTATTCAACCAAACGGTATCGGTTAACGGCCTGGGTTTTTCCATTGCGGTATTGGCAACCTGGGTTGTATTGGGTGTGGGATTGGTGTTGTACTTGTTTCAGCGGCAGGACATTACGACGTAATACAAAAATCAGGCGGTTGGCAAGAGTGGGCCAATCTTCAAGATTGGCCCACTCTAAAATTTAGGCCAATGCCGACCAAACCTCAATTTTACTCTTCACCCGCCGAATCACTTCATTGGTAAACTCATCCGTATGCGCTTGCCCGCCTAAATCCGAGGTGCGGATGCCGTCGTAAACCGCTTCCAGCGTCGCTTCGTAGATGGCGCGGCTGGCCCGCTTGGCTTCACTCTCCTTCATGTGGCTGAGCAGTCCGGCCGTTGCCAATATCATCGCCATCGGATTAGCCACGTTATGCCCTTCCAGCGCCGGGGCAGTGCCGTGCGGCGCTTCGGCCATGACGCAATCCACCTCGCCTTCTTCATCTACCGAAATCACCATAGATTCTGAGCCAGCAATGGAGCCAAACATCTGCAAAACCATGTCGGAAAGCAGGTCGCCATCCCGGTTGAGGCTGGGGATGACGAGCGGTTCGCCGCTGGTAGCTAACAGCAAGGCGAAGGTAGCGTCAATTAACTGCGGCTCGTAGCGCACATCGGGGTGGCGCTGGGCTGAGGCGTCCATTTCTTCCTTGAACATCCCTTCGTAGACGGGGCTAACGGTGTATTTTGAGCCGCCAAACACTTTGCCGCCGGTGTTGCGGGCATGGAGGAAGGCATAATCGGCGACGGCGCGGCAGACGCGGCGCGACACTTTTTCGGTGCGGAAGGCCATTTCGTCCAGCGAACCGGCTTCGCCTTCGCGCCATTCTTTGGCGCCATAGGCATCGTCGCGGGCCATGCGTACCACGCTGATGGGCGAGTAGACGCCGCCGATGGGGCGCACGCCGGGAATACGCCGTCCGGTTCGTAAAATGACCTCGGCGTCAATCTCTTCGCGCAAGATGGCGTTGGGACTGCCTACGTCGCCTGTCGCTTCCGGGGTGACGGTGGCCGCTTTCAGGCCCAGCCGGTGTTTGCGAATGGCGCGGCCGGCTTCGTAGACCACTTCGTTGTTGGTTTTGCGCCGGTTTTCCAGGCTCAAATCGAAATGCAAAAAATCTAAATCAAAACGAATGACGTGGGGCTGGATAACGCGCAAGGCTTCATCCAACAGTTCTT
>JANTGY010000148.1 GCA_024762695.1 Anaerolineae bacterium | reverse complement strand
TTACCCCATCCTCATCCGTCGCCTCAATCGTCCAGGTGTACGCGCCATTTTGCAGCAAACGGGACAAGATTTCGCCTTCAACCGTCTCTCCGGGCAGGCGATAGCCATCTACCACGCCGCTGAACAGCACACTGTAACTACCCGTGCCGCGCGGTTTTTCCTGGCGGAAGTAAAAACGGTCGCCGGCTTCATTTTCAAAATAGATGGAAACGGCCGCATTGCGGGAAATTTCGTAGGCGATGGGGGTAGCGTCGTCTTCGCCGTCGGCATTAGGCGTGATGACGCTCTTTTCGACTACAACATGGCGTAACAGACTGCGGTCGCCATTGATGAGCCGCCAGCCGACAGCGACGGCTAAAACGACAACGACCAACGCAATCAAGCCAACCAAAACAGGGGAATTTCGCTTTTCGATCATGGGGGCAAGTGTACCAAAGCTCCCCCCCCGTGACGAGAGACGACTCCCCCACATTTTCCCTGCGCTGGCTAGCAAATGATGGCGAAACGGCCGTTCCGCCACCTTCGCGCGAGAGATTAATTCCTTCTTATTGCGCGGCGATGCCTGTGCCAATAACCGCCGGTAATTGCGCCGCTAAACTAAAGTCCGTTTGCGTTTTGGCGTTGACAACCTCGCCCGTTGTCCGCGACACCTGTCGCTCAAATACGATTTCCCACATATTGGCAATCAATTGACCGTTGACGAATAAACCGCCGCCAGAATTGCCATGAACCACCTGGTCGCCGTTCAAGCTGAGCAATTTGTAAGCAGGTCGGTCTAAATGAGCGGTGAATTCCTTAATCAACATGGGGCTAACGCTGATGGCGTCAGTTTGTGGATGCCGGTAAGCGAGTAAGACAACATCATTTTGTTGTGGGGCACGGCCGTCTCCCAACGATACGGCCGTCAACCCGGCCGCCAATTCCTCAACCCCAGTCAAAACCATCGTGCCGCCATCGCGGTAGCCGATGCGCTGCTGAAAATCGGCCCCGCTCATTTCCAAAAGCAAGTCGCCAGCGGCATTGTGGAACAACGCCTTGTGCAAATTGGGCGTCAACAGCGTCCAATGGTCGTGCGTCACGATAAACAAATCTTGCCCAGAACGCACCAATGTGCCCAATCCCTCGCCCACTGTGTATTGGACAGATTTTTGTCCATTCACCGTTACATATTGCGGATTGCCTTGATCGTCAGTTATGGCTGCATATAAAGTGATGCGCACCGTTGCATTAAGGATTTGCCGCTCCATGTTAGCGTCAACGGCATAAGAAGAGGCCCAAACCGTTTTCGTCAATTGCGTAAAGCCCAACGCACTGCCCGCTATGAGTAAAGTTAAACCGATGACCAAGATTCTGCGCAACATATTCCACCTCGTTTTGCCTTGCGGCCTGTCGTGATTTCTCTTGTTCGCAGTTTCGCGTTTGCCCGTCACCGGCCCGTTGGAATGGCGTCAACAGGCAGGCAATTTGCGTCAACATTGCGTCAACAAATGCAAACAGGTGGAAAATGGCTCAATCTTTTCTTAATCCGTTTGTTTCTCAATCCATTACAATCTTCGACCGTTGACGGATTTCCGTTACCAACCGTCAACAAATCGGCAAAAACCGTCAACAAATCGCCTTGAAGGGGAGTTTTGTGCTAGAATCGGAGAAAGTGAACGGGATTCTCTCAATAACAACCCCTTTCCCCATTGCGACGAAATAATTGGAATAAGTTCACACTAACCAGTGGAGCCGCTAACTAAGCTGACTGCCAGCTTGAGGAGTTGAATTGATGCGTTCATTAACCCTTGCTTTATTCGGCCGTTTCCAGGCGGCGCTGAACGATGAACCCTTGCCCGGCTTTCGCACGGCAAAAGTGCAAGCCCTTCTGATTTATCTAGCAGCTGAGTCGGCTGCCCCGCACCGCCGCGAATCGTTGATGACGCTGCTCTGGCCCGGTATGCCAGAACGGTCGGCGCGGCAAAATTTGCGCCAGATCATCTATAATTTGCGGCGCGCTGTGCCCGATTTGTCGGCTAAAACAGATGATGAACAGACTGAGGAAAGCGTCCCCCTCCTCCTTGCCAACCGCCAAACCATCCAACTCAATCCCCAGGCCGCTGTAACCAGCGATGTCGCGCGTTTTGAAGCGCTGACGAAAAGCGTTCAGACCCACGACCACATGGATTTGTTTTTATGCCATGACTGCCGCCAAAATTTGGAAACGGCCGTCTCTCTCTACGCCGGCGATTTCCTGGCCGATTTTTACCTGGACGACAGCAACGAATTTGAGGAATGGGCCGAAGCGACGCGACAGGCGTACCGTCGTCAGGCGCTGGACGCGCTGGAAACGTTAACGGCCGTCGCCATCCGTCAGACGTCTTATCCCGAAGCCCGCGCCTACGCCGAACGGCAGTTGGAAATAGACAATCTGCGCGAAAGCGCCTACCGTCAGTTGATGAAAGTCCTGGCGCTCAACGGGCAGCGGGCAGAAGCGTTAGCGCTGTACGAATCCTGCCAGCGCTTATTGGCCGAAGAATTGGGGATGGCCCCCGCTTCCCGAACGACTGAAGTTTATGAACAGATTCGGGCGGGCGATTTGAGTTTTGCCGCGCCGCCGACACAAGGCGTGCGCGGTTTTGAATTGAAAGAGAAAATCGGCGAGGGAGCCTATGGCGCTATCCATCGCGCCATCCAACCGGCGGTGGGGCGAGAGGTGGCCGTCAAGGTTATCCGCCGCAAATATGCCGACGACCCGGAATTTATCCGCCGCTTTGAAGCCGAGGCGCAGACCGTCGCCCGGTTGGAACATCCCTACATCGTGCCGCTGTACGATTACTGGCGCGAGCCGGCGGGCGCCTATCTGGTGATGCGTTTGCTGCGCGGCGGCAACCTGCTGACTTCGCTGGAAAGCGGCCCCTGGGACGTGGAACCGACGCTCAAAATGCTAGATCAGATCACCTCGGCGCTGGCCGCCGCGCACCGGCAAGGGGTCATCCACCGCGACATCAAACCGGCCAATATCTTGTTTGATGGAGCGGGTAACGCTTACCTCTCGGATTTTGGCATTGCCAAGCAGATGGCGGGGGATTTGCAGCTTACGGCCGTTGGCGGCATTTTAGGTACGCCGGACTACATTTCGCCAGAGCAGTTGCGCGATGAACCAGTCAGCCCGCCATCTGATTTATACAGCCTGGGCGCGGTTTTGTATGAGGTGTTGACAGGGGAACGGCCGTTTCCCAATGTCCCCGTCGCCATGCTCATCCAAAAGCAGCTAGAAGAACCCATTCCGCCCGTCAGCGCCAGCCGCCCCGACTTACCCCGCCAGATTGATGCGGTTATTCAACGGGCGACGGCGAAACGGCCGTCTGACCGGTTTAGCGATGCGTTGGCGTTAGCCGAAGCGTTCCGGCAGGCAGTGCGCGGTCAGAATGGGACTCAGCCGGTAATCGTTGAGACGGCCGTCCCTGCCGATGTAGACATGATCAACCCTTACAAAGGGCTGCGCGCCTTCCAGGAAACCGATGCCGCCGATTTTTACGGCCGTGAAACCCTGGTCGAGCAATTAGTCGCCCGATTGGCCGAAAGCCGCTTCCTGGCCGTCGTCGGCCCCAGCGGCGGCGGCAAATCCAGCGTTGTTAAAGCCGGGCTGATTCCGGCGCTGCGGCAAGAAGCCCTGCCCGGTTCCGACAAATGGTTTGTGGCTGAAATGACGCCCGGTACGCACCCGTTAGAAGAGCTGGAATTGGCGCTGCTGCCCATCGCCGTCGATCCGCCGCCCAGCCTGGTGGAACCCATGCAAAAAGACACGCGCGGCCTGCTGCGCACCGTCCGCCGCATCCTGCCCGATGAAGAAGGGGCGCAGCTTCTCCTGGTCATTGACCAATTCGAGGAGTTGTTCACCCTGGTTGAAGATGAAGCCCGACGGACGCACTTTCTGGATAGTTTGGTCGCCGCTTTGCATTCGCCGCGCTGCCCCATTCGGATTGTGGTCACTTTGCGGGCTGATTTTTATGATCGGCCGTTGCAAGTCCAACCGTTAGCCAATCTTTTCCAACAGCACACGGAGTTAGTCTTGCCGCTCACGCTGGATGAATTGACCTGGGCCATTCAGGAACCGGCGCGGCGCGTGGGGGTCAGCTTTGAAGAGGGCGTGGTCGCCGCCATGTTGGATGATGTCCATGACCAGCCAGGCGCGCTGCCTCTGCTGCAATATGCGCTGACGGAGCTGTTCGAAGAGCGGCAAGACCGCTTGCTAACGCGAGCCGCCTACCAGGCTGTTGGCGGCGTGTTAGGGGCGCTAGGTCAGCAGGCTGAGGCATTGTACGCCGGTCTGGATGAAAGCAATCAGGGAGCCGCTCGCCAGTTGTTCCTGCGTCTGGTGACGCTGGGCGAGGGTGTGGAGGATACAAGGAGGCGGGTGCGGTTATCAGAGTTGGAAGGGCTATTGGTTAATGGTAATCAGTTATCGGTGAACGATAATCCGAATACCGATTACCAATTACCAATTACCGACTACGGAACCCACCGCCTCCTCACCTTCGACCACGACCCCATCACCCGCGAACCGACCGTCGAAGTGGCTCATGAAGCGTTGCTGCGGGAATGGCCCCGCCTGCGCCGCTGGCTGGAACAAAGCCGGGACGATGTGCGCTTACAACGAACGCTGGCCGCCGCCGCTGTTGAATGGACGCAAAACAACCAGGACGCCGGTTTCCTTTTGCGCGGCGGCCGTTTAGACCTGTTTTCCGGCTGGGCGGCCGATTCAGATTTGGCGCTGACCCAGGATGAACGCGCCTATCTGCAAGCCAGCGAAGCGGCGCGCGAACAGCGAAAAGCCGAAGAACAGGCCCGGCAGCAACGCGAACTGGAGACGGCGCAGCAGTTGGCCAAAACGGAACGAAAGCGGGCTGAGGAACAGACGCAATCAGCGCAAGGATTACGCCGCCGAGCTTATTATTTGGTGGGCGCATTGGCAGTTGCCGTTATCCTGGCAGTTGTGGCCGTTCTGGCGGGCCGCCAATCCAGCCTGAACGCGGCAACAGCCCAGACCAACGCTAACCTGGCGGCCACCAGCGCAGCGGAGGCAGTGACAGAAGCCAATCAGCGAGCGACAGCGCAGGCAGTGGCCGATGAGGAACGGGATGCGGCGGTTAATGCAGAAGCAACGGCCGTATATGCCGGTCAGATTGCCGACGAACAAAGAGAAACCGCTTTGGCCGCTGAAGCGGAGGCTAACGAAGCCCGTTTGGAAGCCGAGGAACAGGCCAAAATCGCCTTCTCCCGCGAACTGGCAGCTGAAGCCGTCAACAATCTAGGCGAGGAACCGGAACGAAGCGTACTGCTAGCGCTGCAAGCGATCAAAACAAGCCATACCCAGGAAGCAGAAGAAGCATTACATCGCGCTCTTCCCCAACTCAGGCTCTTGCACACCATGGCTGGTCATGAGGACGGTTTCAGCGATGTGGCTTACAGCCCTGATGGTTCCCGCCTGGTGTCAACTAATTGGGATGGCACAATCCGGGTCTGGGACAGTGCGACTGGTCAGGAATTGCTCCTGTTGTCTGAGACTGAAGAAGAATATATCAGAGGACGGTATCGGGAAGTAGATTATAGCAGCGATGGCTCTTATTTTGTCACAGCTGGCGATGATGGTACGGCTAGAGTTTGGAATGCAGCCACTGGTGCGCTATTGACTACCTTCACTGGACATCGCGACATTCCCAGACTCAATGATCCAGATAGCCCAAACTGGATCATTGGCCTGGATGTGAGTCCGGATAGCAAAACCATTGCGACGAGCGACAGGGCCGGGCTGGTTAAGCTGTGGGATGCAACCACTGGGGCTGAATTAAAGACCTTAGACCTGAGTGAGACAGCGCCAAACCATTGGAGACTACGGTTCAGCCCCAATGGGTTGCGATTAATTGTCTTTGGTGATGATCCGAATGAGAGTAATTCGACCATCCGAATGATTGAGATTGATTCGGGCGCTGAGCTGTTGGCAATTGAAGGAAGGTTTAGTAGTTTCGCCCTCAGTCCAGATGGATCCCGGTTGATATTTAGTGAAGCTTATGAAAATGATGTGCGCTTGTGGGATCTTGAAGCTAAGGAGGAGATAGCTCGTTATGCCACAGGTGAAGTTGACAACATGGCATTCAGCCCGGATGGGTCGCTATTTGCTACTTTAGCCAGAGATCTTGACACTGTTCAATTATGGGAAACGGAAACCGGTACCGAGGTGATGGCGATGCCCACTTCCCATGGCCATGTGAGCGACATCGTTTTTAGTCCAGATGGCGCCAGTCTGGCAACAGTTGGATGGGATCATCTTTTGAAAATTTGGGACATCACGCCTGACCACGAACTTATGACGGTTCAACCATTTAGTGAGGCTGGTTCGCCGCTGGTTACCCAAATAAGGTTCAGCCAAGACGGAACCATGTTAGCTGCCGGTGGCGTAACTGGTGGGGTTTCGCTATGGGATCCGGTTACGGGAGAAAGTTTGCTCACACTGGAGGGTCATGACGATTGGGTTGGCGGTTTAGGGTTTAGCCCCGATGGAGATCGATTAGCCAGCGGCGCCGATGACGCCCTTGTTAAGGTGTGGGATACCAAAACTGGCGAATTGCTGCTTACGCTGACAGGCCATGAGGATTGGGTCAATAACATAGCCTACAGCCCAGATGGGGCTACGATTGCCAGCATTGGCAATGATGCCCAATCTTTTATATGGGATGCCACAACCGGCGAGGTTTTACATCAATTGCCACTATCAAATGTAGGCTGGGGAATCGCCTACAGTCCAGATAGCACACTTTTAGCTACTGGGTCCCTCTGGAACCCGGAAAATGCAGAGAATGTTACTATCTGGGATGTCGCTACCGGGCAAGCGGTGAGCGTAATTGATAATAAAGAAGGCGCTGATGAACTGCTCTTTTCCAATGATGGATCGTTGTTGATAACTGGGGGCGTAGACGGATTTGTGAGGGTCTGGGAGGTAGAGACAGGGCAACTGCGGCAAGAGATAGAGGCGGATCAAAGCGTCATCTATGGCGCGAGCCTTAGTCCGGATGGGAAAATTCTAGCCACGGCTGCCGCGGGCAGTGACGTGCGGTTGTGGGATATTCAGAGTGGGAAGCGTTTGCTTACCCTGGATGGATCTGAGGAAGGTATTGTTCTGGTCGAGTTTACAGCGGATGGCAAGCAAATAGTAACATCTGGCGGTCAGAGCGGTTATATGCGCTTCCTCGTGCTGTCTGTGGATGAATTAATAAAGATTGCGGAATCCCGTTTGACACGTTCCTTGACCGAGGAAGAGTGCCAGGAGTATTTGCATATGGATGTCTGCCCGGCTGAATAACGTAGATTTTATGGGCATTTTCAAATGTTAACGGTTTGGCGTTTTTTGTTGATGGTTTTTTGACAGTTTGTATATGGTTGATGTGCATACTGCTTCTATATAAATTGATACGGGCAACAAGCCCAGTCAATCAAAAGGAGCAAATCATGCGTAACAATTACGAATGGCAGAAGCATCAAGCAAATGAACGAGTTCAGGCACGTTTTCAGGAAGCAGAGACGCACCGTCAATTAAAACAAGCAGGACATGAACGGCCGTTTCTCCCCGCTTTAAAGATGATCATGATGGTGGGGGTTGGAGCCATCTTTGCAATCTGGTTGTTGGCGGGTTGTACAGCCCTATGAATTACTGCGAGATTGGCCGCCAAAGGTTGCCAATCTCGCCAGTCTATCCCCTATCAATCTATACAACAGCCTGCTTTTGCCCCCTCCCTAATCCAGCGCTACAATGCCGCACGGAGACTAATTTATGAAGCAATATGGCAAAGACAAAGCATGGCCTTTCGCCGAGGGCGGCGGGGCGACGATATTGATTTTTACGGTGGTGTGGGGAGCAGCTATTGCCCTCTGGTTCCTCTGGCAAAATATAGCCACTGGCTTGTTCCTCCTTCTAGCCACAGCCCTGTGGCTCCTCATCCTCTACTTCTTCCGCGACCCCAACCGGGAAGTCGTCAACAAACCCGGCCTCGTCATTGGCCCTGGCGACGGTGAAGTAGTGGAAATTACGACAATGCGCGAAGAACGCTACTTGCAAGCCGACGTCATCCGCATCAGCATGTTTCTGTCCGTGACGGACGTGCATATTCAGCGCGTCCCGTTAGGCGGCAAAGTGACGCTGGTTGACCATCAGCCCGGCCAATTCTTGCAAGCGTTCAAACCGGAAGCCTCAGAGGTGAATGAATATATTGCCATGGTAACGGAATCGGAATACGGCCGTGTCCTCATCAAACAAATCGCCGGTATTCTGGCCCGCCGCTGCGTCAACCACGCCCAACCCGGCGACGACTTGCAAACGGGTCAGCGCTTCGGTCTCATCAAGTTCAGCTCCCGCCTCGACCTCTATTTACCCCCCAATGCGCAACTTTTAGTCAAGATTGGTGATAAAATATATGGTGGCATAACGCCAATTGCTAATTTGCCGGTAATCGATAATTAGTAAACCAGTAATCCGCTTACTGAATGCCAATCACCGATTACCAATAACAGAGGTCCACATGAACAGTAAATACCGTTATCTAATTCCCAATGGCATTACATTTTTATCGCTGACCTGCGGCATCGTCTCTATTCTTTTATCCGCCTCCGGCCATTTGCAGCCGGGCGGTATCCTTATATTAACCAGCTACATTCTGGATTTGTTCGATGGGGCAATGGCCCGCAAACTCAAAGCCAGCTCGGAATTTGGCCTGCAACTAGATTCGTTGGTGGATATGGTCAGTTTAGGAACAGCTCCGGCCGTCCTCATTTTCATGCACTTACAGATAGATGGGTTAACGATGGGCTGGTTATGGCCGTTTGTTGTCATGATACCATTGGCCGGCGCTTTTCGACTGGCCCGTTTCAATTTGCTGCCGCCTAAAAAAAGCGGTAATTCCGATTCTGTTGGCCTGACCATTTCCACGGGCGGCGCAACGCTGGCCCTGGCTGTTCTGGCCGATTTAGCCATTCCCAGCGAATGGATAAACGATTATTGGTACATCCTTTTGCTTGCTGTTGTGGCCGTTTTAATGGTGAGTACCATCGAATTTCCTTCTCTTAAGGGCGTTTTTTCAGGATGGCGTAAAAGCGCCATTATCCTGTCGCTCTTTGGCGTATCGGTAACGCAAATGCCAATTTTTGCTGCTTGGTTCTTATGGACAAATGCCTACCTGGGTCTTTACGTAGCCCGCGCTGGATATAAGCGATTAAGCTAATACACAAACAAGTCCTGATGGGTAGCGGAGTCGAGGCTTTAGCCGGTGGCTCCTCTGTAAATGTAGGTCAAGTTTGCAAACTTGACCTACGACAACATGCTATTTTCATTCATTCGTGGCGCTCCGAAGGCGTGCGGTGGCTCCTCTGTAAATGGGACACGGATGAACACAGGTAAGAGGTGCGTCTCATTTTTATTTATTTGATGGTGGGCAATTGCCTGTGGCGTCTTCTGTGTAAATGTAGGTCGGATTGGCAATCCGACTTACGATATTCATTTATTC
>JANTGY010000147.1 GCA_024762695.1 Anaerolineae bacterium | reverse complement strand
CCGGCAACGGCCGTCGCCATCTCCCACAAGAAAAACTGTTCGCCCACATCGTAAGCATCGGTCAAATTGAGCGTAATCGTCGGGTGGCCGGCCGCCGCCAATGCTCCAAAGGCGACGTCATGAGTCGCGTCGCCAGCCAGTCGCAAATAAACAAAGAGGCGGTCGGGGCCGTACACAGCGGGCGCGCCCACCGGCTCGCCGACGACCGGCAAAATCCCGCGTCCGTCCTTGCCCGTGCTTTCGGCTATCAACTGCTCAACCCAATCGCCAAAGCTGGCCAGGGGCGGCGAGATGATGAATGTGACTTTGTCGCGCCCGGCTTGGGCCAATTCGCCCATAATCGCGCCCAACTGAGCGGCGACATTTTCGCCATAACCCGGGATGAGACCGCCGCCGGCATTGCAAACGGCCGTTTGCGCCCGCTCTAACAAAATCGCCACATCCACCCCGGCCAACGCCGCCGGAAGCAGTCCAAAGTAGGAGAGGGCCGAATAACGGCCGCCAATGTTAGGGTCGTTCAAAAACGTATCGCGGAAGCCGTAGCGGGCGGCTAACGCTTCCAATTTGCTGCCCGGATCGGTGATGGCGATAAAATGCGATCCAGCCTTATCGGCGCCCAGCGCGTCGGCGGCGCGATTGTAAAAATACTTGAAGAAGGAAAGCGTTTCCACCGTGCCGCCCGATTTGGTGGCGACGATGAACATGGTTTTAGCGACATCTAAGGCCTCCGCTTTGGCGCGCACGGCGTCGGCGTCGGTGCTGTCTAAGACGTGCAAATTGAGGCCGTCGCTGGCCGCGCCAAAGGTCTTGGCGAACAGTTCAGGCGCCATGCTAGAACCGCCCATGCCCAATAAAAGGGCGTCGGTGCAGCCGTCGGCCTTCACGCTGGCCGCCAACGCCTGCATTCGGCCGATTTCGCCTTGCATAGCGGCGCTAATTCGCAGCCAGCCCAGACGGTTGGATATTTCGGTCGGTTCGGGGTTCCAAACGGTGTGGTCGCCGGCCCAAATGCGGGCCATGATGGAGTCGGTTTTCATTTCGGCTAATGCAGTGTCTACGGCCGTTTGGTAGCCGCCCAAATTCGTTTCCATCAGCGGCGGCTGCGCTTGCAAACGGTCGCGTTTTTCAGCCAAACTCGCCAGTAAAGATTCAAATGATTTGGCAAAGGCGGCCACGCCATCGTCTTGCAATTTTCGGGTAATGGCGTCCAGGTCAATGCCCAGGTCGGCCAGACTGTTCAACTGCGCCTGCGCTTCGTCCATTCCTTGTTCCAGCGTGGAGGCAACGATGCCGTTGGCCTGATAAGTGGCTAATGTCGCTGGCGGTACGGTGTTGACGGTGTTGGGGCCGATGAGGCTGTCCACGTACATGGTGGGCGAGTAGGCCGGGTTTTTGGCGCTGGTGCTGGCCCATAACGGCCGTTGCACACGCGCTCCCTGTGCCGCCAATTTTTCCCAGCGGGGGCCGGAGAAGATTTGCTGGAAACGGCCGTAAGCCGTTTTGGCATTGGCGATGGCGATTTTGCCGCGTAAGGGGGAATTGGCGGGCAAGGCGCTGTCAACAGCCGAATCTACCCGGCTGACAAAGAACGAGGCCACCGAGGCCACCCGCGCCAAATCGCCATCAAGGGCTTCTAAACCAGCCAGGTACGCTTCGGCGACTGCTTCGTAGTTTTCCAATCCAAAAATGAGGGTGACATTGACGTTTATGCCCTCGCTGATGAGCGTTGTGATGGCCGGAATGCCGGCGGCAGTGGCCGGCACTTTGATCATCACATTGGGGCGACCCAGCGCGGCAAACAGGCGGCGGGCTTCGGTTATGGTTACGGCCGTGTCATGCGCCAATGTCGGGCTAACTTCCAGGCTAACATAGCCGTCCAACCCATCGGTCTGGTCGTAAACGGGACGCAGCAAATCGGCCGCGGCCGCAATGTCGTCGCGCGTCAAAACATCATAAATTTCCTGGATGCTTTTACCGGCGGCAGCCAGCGCCCGAATCGTCTCGTCATAATCGGCGCTGCCAGAGATAGCCTTATCAAAAATAGAGGGATTCGAGGTCACTCCCATCACGCCATCGTTGATTAGCTGTTGTAAACCGCCTGTTTCAATTAAAGTGCGGCGGATATTGTCGTACCAAATTGATTGGCCTAAGCGGGCCAATTCATGTGCTTTTGTCATCGTGTCTCCTAAATTGTCAAAATAAAAAGTGCGTTGTCGCCCAAGTATACTGCATAGCAGGCGACAAAGAGAGCAAAATACCCATAATTTCTAATTATTTGACGCTTTGTCAGCTCCGTCTGTTACGTCTCTTGGAAGATAGGTCGGGGACTGGCATGAACCGAAGCCTGGGAGGCTCCTTTACGATTTTGTAAGCAGGGCAGCTTGTCGGATAATGTATTTATGCGGGGAAGGGCTTTTCAGTAATGGGCTTGTCATGCCTGCAAAGGCAGGTATCCATTTTCGCTTGAAGGGATAATAGAGTCCCATCTGCGTGGACATGGTAAAAAGATGGGGCTACCAACCGTCTCTTACCGTAGGGAAAAATCCAAGTTATAATTCACACTATGCAAAAGAAAGCGAAAACAGGCCCGCTAAGAAGCGTCACGCCAGAGATTGATATTTACATCCGCCTGGCGCAGTATCCCATTTTATGCAATAAAATCAGAATGCGTATGCGCGAGGAGTTGTTCCGGCGCGGCATTATCAGCCAGGCAAAATTTGAGCGCGAAGTGACCGAACTGGCTGTCAAGTCGCGCATCCGCGAAGGTTTGGGCGATCCATCGGGATTGGAGGAAGAATCTACCTGGGAGAAACGCAAATCACGCGTCCGCGAAGTACACACGGATTCTATTTTTGCCACCAATTTAGGCAGCGCGCTGCTAGAACAACTTATCCAGGAGACGCTGCAAAATCAACCAGCGGGACTTTTGCCAGAACGCTTAACGTTTAATCCAGAAATTTCGCCCTGGGAAATTCTGTTTCAACAGGGGGAGATTTATGAGCGAACGCCGCAGCCCAAACAGGCCGCAATCAAACATCATTTGGAAGAGATAAAGGTGGCCTTGATTCGGCGCATTATTAGCGATCAACTGCCTTTTATTGGTCTGGCACGACAGGTTTTGACGGTGGCTGATTTGCAGCGTATTTATCGCCGTTTGATTGGTACGGGAAAGATTGGCGGCAAGGCGGCGGGGATGGTTTTGGCCTGGAAAATGCTGCAAAAAAGCGACCCTGACGTGGGACCAGACATCAGTCAGGCGGTTACGATGCCGGATTCTCATTATATTGGCTCGGAAGTGATTTATGAGTTTGTTTTGCGGAATGAGCTAGAAAATTTTGTTACGCAAAAATATCAACCTTTGACAGAAATGAAGGCAGCTTATCCGCATATTGTGGCGAGTATGCTTAAAGGGGCGTTTTCGGAACAATTGGTTGAGGATCTGCGCGATTATTTGCTCCGCGTTGGCGACAGCCCATTGATTGTGCGCTCTTCGAGTTTGCTGGAGGACAGTTTTAGCTATCCTTTTTCGGGACGGTATGAAAGCCAGCTTTGCCCTAATCAAGGAACGCTGGAGGATAATTTAGATGATTTGCTGGCTGGGATTCGTCGCGTTTTTGCCAGCATTTTCAATCCAAAGGCGATGGTTGACCGCCGCAAGCATGGTTTGATTGATTATGATGAGCGGATGGCGGCTTTGTTGCAACGGGTGGATGGGGAACGTTACGGCCGTTACTTTTTTCCCCCGGTTTCTGGCGTTGCTTTCAGTCATTTTGTCGATCCGTGGGACGCGCAAATTCGTCCCGAAGAGGGGATGATGCGGCTGGTAGCCGGGCTGGGCATTCGGGCCAATGAGGTTGGGCAAACGATTGCGCTCAGTCACCCCCGGTTACGGCCGTCTGCCGACGAGGCGGCCCTGGTTACGCCGGCGCAGCAGCGGATTGACTTGGTTGATTTGGAGCAAAATCGGCTTACGGCCGTTCCCGTTCAAGAAATCCTGCAATCCGACTATCCCTATTTGCCCTACATCGCTTCACCGGCGCAGCCCAACGCGGACAAGGGAATGGCCGCGCCCCTCACGCTTACCTTCGATTATCTGACGCAAGATTGGAAGTTCATCAAACTCATACGCACGGCGCTTATGCGTTTGGAATCAGAATACCAGAAGCCAGTCAAGATTGAATTTTCGGTTAAAATTCTGCCCGGCACGGCTGCTCCAGAATATAAACTGTGTATATTGCAATGCCATCCGTTTCAGAAATAACCAAGCGCAACTATCTGTAACGCCGTCCAGTGACCAATAGGGCTGTTGCTCTAACTACTGAATCAGTGGAGAGCAAATAAACCAACGGCAAACCGGCAATCATCACCGTGACAAAATAAGCTGGATGCGTCAATCTTTGCAGCCATCCCAAGTTTGCTAAAACGAAGAGGGGGAGACTGTGTAACAAATAGACGTATAAACTATGGACGCCTACCTGCGTTATCCTTGAGCGGGAATGTGGCATTAAGAAGATAAAAGAAAAACCAGCCAGCAAGGAAATGACATAAACGCCGCATCGGGTCAGGAGAGAAACCCAAACTGGGTTTCCCAACTCAGGGTAGAAGTAGGCAAAGAAGAAATGTTCCTGGAAACGGCCGTTCAACACAACCGCCCCGCCCATCGCCAAAAGCAAAACGACAACGCACAAGGCCAACAACCAGCCATTCTCCTTAACCTTGTCCGCCGCCCAACGCAGCCCCAAATCCTTTTGGCGCAAGGTAAACCCAAGCACAAAAAATGGGAAGAAGGCAAATAATCGGGAAATGCTGAAAACGTCGCCATATTGCGGCAAAAAACCGCTTAACAACCCAATGATGAATGCCAGCAAAAGCGGGTACGGCAATCGCATAAAATAAGGCAATATCAGCCGCCAAACAAATAGGCAAAACAGATACCACAACGCATATTCCGGGGCCAACAACGTCCTGAGCAGTTCCTTGAATGTCAGGGGAACGAAAAGGAATTTGATGAGCGTAAATAAAAGCTGGAAAATCATATAAGGCAGCAGGATGGCGTTAGCGTATTTTTTGACGGCCGTTACCCCCTTTTTCGGTTTACTTAAATAGCCCGACAACACCACAAACATGGGCATATGAAAAAAGTAAATAAACATGTAAACCTGTTTAGCCGCAGCAAAATTGCCGCGCATCTCCTGGGCAATATGGCCCAGCACGACTAACACCATCAACGCCCCCTTAACATTATCAAGATAAACGCTGCGTTTCATAAAACCCCTAACGCGCCCTCCAAAAACAAAACCGCGTTGGCGTACGATACGACCAACGCGGCTTTCCCCTCTTCCTGGAAAATCGTTAAATTTAACCGGCTTCTTCTACTTCTTCATTAAACCAAGCAATCAGCACCCGGAAAATATCAGATTCTGTAATAATACCTACCAGTTTATTGTCATCTGCCACCACCGGTAAAGCCCCAATTCGTTCTTTGTACATCAACGTGGCGGCATCTTTAATCGTGTCATTCTCACGCACCGTCGTCACCGATTCGGTCATAATATCTTTCACTTCCAGCTTGGCCAAAAGGTAATTGATTTCCCACACGTTTAACGTGGTCGCATCCGATGGTTCCGCCTGACGCACATCGCTTTTAGTAACAATCCCAATCACTTTGCCCTTCTTGCAAACGGGCATACGCCGAATTTTGCCTTCGCGCATCGTTTTGTGCGCGTCTAACATACGCGTACTTGGCGATGCAGTCAATACATCCTTCGTCATCCAATCTTTTACCAAAAGATGTTTCATTTTTTTAAGCTCCTTACTCTACATTTCAAGTTTCTATGCAGCCAATTTTATCCTAGCCTATGTGGATGATAAGCGCCCGGCCATCACCTGTCAAGCCCCAGCAGCAATCTGGCTCAATTCTAAGAAGCGTACGTTCTTAGGTAAATCGCCTGGTTGACTGACAAAACTTATCTAACCGCGGAGTGCGTGGAGATCGTAGAGGGAATTACAGGAGGAATCTCCGCGTCTCTCTGCGTTCGCGTGGCGAATTCTGAGATTTGTCAGTCAACCAGGGCAAACAGGTGAACCAATGTTTTCCTCATTCAAATGATTATCCCGTTTTCGCCTAAAAACGGCCGTCTTGCGTTACATACCCAAATAAGCCTCGCGAACATGATCATCCTTCGCCAGTTCGCGGCTTGGACCTTGCAGCTCCACCTTGCCGTGCGCCAAAACATAGCCATAATCGCTCACTGCCAGCGCCATTTGCACATTCTGCTCCACCAGCAGCAGCGTAATTCCCTCTTTCTTCAACTGCTTCAAGCTCACAAACAAGTCCAATACCAACACCGGCGCAAGACCTAGCGAAAGCTCGTCAATCATCAAGACAGTCGGTTCCGCCATAATACCACGGGCTACAGCCAACATTTGCTGTTCGCCGCCGCTTAGTGTGCCGCCCTTTTGCGTTCGACGCTCTTTCAAACGCGGGAACATCGTGTAAACCTTTTCTAGGTTACGTTTAACGTGCGGGCGGGCCCGCACTGGCGAAGCGCCCATCTCCAGGTTTTCTTCCACGCTCATGTCGGTAAACAACTGGCGGCCTTCAGGCACCAACACCACGCCCAATTCCGCTTTGGCGTGGGCCGGTAAATTACTAATATCCTGACCATCAAACCAAACTGAGCCTTCCCAGGGTTTAATTAATCCCATCACTGTGCGCAGCATCGTCGTCTTGCCCGCGCCGTTTGCGCCAACCAACGATGTAAGCTGGCCTTCTTCCAGGCCCATTTTGGTTCCCCACAATATTTGCACTTCTCCGTAGCCGGAGGCCACGTCGCGTATTTCTAATATCGCCATTACTTGCTCCTCACTTACTCGTCATCCGAATCGCGCATCAGGCGTTCGGCCAATTCGGGGTCGCCCAAATAAGCTTCAATAACTTTGGGGTCGTTGGCGACTTCTTCCGGTGTCCCTTCGGCAATCTGCTGGCCGTAGTCTAATACGATCATTCGGTCAGAGACGTTCATGACGGCGTGCATGACGTGTTCAATCATGATGATGGTCACGTCACGGTCGCGGATTTTTTGGACTATCTCAACCATTCCAGAGATTTCGGATGGATTCAGCCCGGCTAACACTTCATCGAGCAGCAATAAATACGGCCGTGCCGCTAAAGCGCGGGCCATCTCCAACCGTTTCTTCTGGCCGACGTTTAAGCTCCCGGCTAATTGGTCAGAACGAGCGGCCAAGCCGACAAACGCTAACACCTCATCGGCAATCTCGCCCGCCTGGCCTAAATTATGCCCTTCCCGACCAAAACAAGCGCCTACGACCACATTTTCGCGGACCGATAGTTCATTTAACGGCCGTACAATTTGATGCGTCCGCGCCAAACCACGATGCGCCATATGATACGTCTTAGAACCAGTCACATCCTCGCCGTTAAAAACCACCCGCCCTCCGTTGGGCGCATAAACGCCATTGATTACATTGAATAACGTCGTCTTGCCGGCGCCATTGGGGCCAATCAATCCCAAAATCTGGCCTTTCGGCAAATCAAAGGTCACATTACTTAGCGCCTGCAAACCGCCAAAAACTTTGCCAACACCTTCCACTTGTAAAATCATCATTGCAATATCCTCCGCAGTTTCGGGAAGCGCTGACGCACCCAACCTACAACGCCCGCCGGCACAAACAGAACAATAACCAGCAACAATACGCCGGCTACAGCCAGTTGGATATTCTTAAATAGCGGATTCGTTAATAAAAAGCCGCGCAAGCGTTGATATCCCGCACCGCCTAAGATGGGGCCTAGCACCGTCCCCTGTCCGCCCAGCATCACCATCACAATCATTTCAATAGAAAGATGCAAACGAAATGCGGGCGCCGGCTCGATATTACCATTTTTGAAGAAGAATAAAACGCCTAGAATGCCGGGGAAAACAGCCGATAACACATAAGCCCATGTTTTGGCGTTGGGGGCAATCACGCCCATCACCTCGGCCGCATCCTCATCCTCGCGGATTGCCAGCAGCCCCAGCCCAAACTTCGATGAGCGCACAAAGTAGCTGACTGTAACGGTAAGCAAGGTCAAGGCTATCAGCACATAAAAACTCATCCACAACGCTTCCCGCGCACCGCCGCCGTAATTTTGATAAACCTGAAAATTAAGCGACATGCCGACAGGGCCGCCAAATAGATCAAAGTTATTAATAAAAGCCCGAACCGCTTCGTTAATGCCGATGGTTGCTAAGGCAAAGTAACCGCCACGCAAGCGTAAAATGGCTTTGCCTAATAAAAACGCTAAAACAGCCGATGCCAAACCGCCAGCCACCATCGCCGACCATAGCGACCAATCTTGAACCGCCATCAAATAGAAGCCAACATAGCCGCCTAAGCCAAAGAAAACAACGTGACCAAAACTGACATAGCCCGTGTAGCCCAGCAAAATATTCAAGCTGGAGGCCAGCGCAACAGACAACAGCATAGTGAAGACGACTTCGCGGGTAATATCTTTGCCGTCAATCATGGGCCAGGCAGCCATCGCTAAGACGACAAAGATAGCCAATATTAAACCAAGGTATTTTCGTATGCCGTTCATTTTTTCGCTCCGAAGATGCCTTGCGGCCGTACTAACAAGATGAGAACGAAGAGCACAAATTCAAGCACGGGAACCCAGGTTGTAGGCATAAAGGTGGGGATGATGCCTTCCAACACGCCCAAAATCAAGCCGCCGAATAAAGCGCCCACAGGGTTACCCAAGCCGCCCAACACACCGATCACGAAGCTTTTTAGCTCGTATACGCCCCCAGCCAGAATGGTAAATGGGAAAAAAGTGGCAATGAGCGCTCCGGCTACTGCGGCCAGCATGGTTCCCAGGCCAAAACTGAGAGCTAAAATTTTCGTAGAGGGGACACCCATTAATTCGGCAGCGTCGCGGTTGTTAGCGACAGCGCGAATGTAACGTCCTTGCCTTGTCTTGTACAAGAAGGCGTATAGGCCGCCGGTGATAAGCATGGAAGCGATGGCCGCCACGACCCGGCTGCCTAATAAAGTGATTGGCCCCAAGGTCATGCTGCCCAGACTAAAATCTATATTGCGTGGGGATGCGGAAAAAACGGCCGTTCCCAAACCGATGATAATCATGTTAATCGAAAACGTCGCCAACAGCGTGGAGAGATGCGGGGCATTGATAACGCGATGGACGGCGACATAATAAATCAACATCCCCAGCAATAACCCTAATACAGCAACCAACACAATGCCAATATACGGATTCAACCCCAGTCCAGTAAAAATAAGATAAACGCCAAACATACCCAGGGCAATAATCGGGCCATGCGCCAGATTAATGACATTCATCACGCCCCAAATCAGCGTAAGCCCCATGGCGGCAATGCCATAAACGAAACCAAGTAATAAACCATCAACAATTGATGCAAGCAAAAAATCCATCCGGTTCTCCTCCTCGTATACTATGTTCGTAGTAAGGTACGTAGTCGCGCTGTTCAGCGACGGAGTACCGTTGGATGACGCCACTCCGAAGACTACGTGGCTAAC
>JANTGY010000146.1 GCA_024762695.1 Anaerolineae bacterium | reverse complement strand
GTTACACAAAAAGTAGCGGTCAGCGCTGATCATTCATCATTCCGCCTTCATCATTCATCTTTTTTTATACGGAGGTTGTCATGCAGATTCAATTTCACGGAGCGGCAAGGACTGTTACCGGTTCGCAGCATTTAGTAAGCGTTAACGGCCGTAAAATTCTCCTCGACTGCGGCCTGTACCAGGGTTCGCGCAAAGCCAGCTATGATCGCAACCAAAACTTGCCCTTTGATGCGTCCGAAGTAGACGTACTGGTTCTTTCCCACGCTCACATTGACCACAGCGGCAACGTCCCCAACCTGGTCAAAAGCGGTTTCACCGGCGATATCGTGTGCACCTATGCCACCCGCGATTTATGCGCGGTCATGCTGCGCGACAGCGCCAAAATCCAGCATTACGACATCGAATTCCTCAACAAAAAGCGCGCCAAGCAAGACCTCCCCCCCATCGAGCCAATTTATAACATGGAAGATGTGGTGGAGAGTTTGAAACATTTTATTGGATTGGGCTATGAACGGCCGTACCAAATCATGCCCGGCGTCACCCTCACCTTTTACGATGCCGGCCACATCCTCGGCTCGGCCATTTCTGTGCTAGACATTGAGGATGAGGAAGAGAAAAAGCATACGCGCCTCGTCTTCAGCGGCGATCTCGGCCGCCCCGACCGCCCCATCTTGCGCGATCCCACCTTCATTGACAGCGCCGATGTCCTCATTATCGAAAGCACCTACGGCAACCGCGAACATGCCCACCTGGAAGAAGCCAGCAAAAAACTGGAAAACATCATCAATCGCACTTGCCAGCGCGACGGGAAAGTAATTGTGCCTGCCTTCGCCGTTGGCCGTACCCAGGAACTTGTTTACCGCCTACATAAATTGGTGGAAGCCCGCGACATCCCGCCCAATTTACCCGTTTACGTGGACAGCCCTCTGGCGATCGACGCCACCGGCATCTATCGTTTACACCCGGAAGCCTATGATGAAGAAGTTGCCCAATTCCTGCTCGGAGACAGACACAATGATCCCTTCGGCTTTGACATGATGTATTACACGCGCAGCACAGCCCAATCGAAGGAATTGAATTTCTTGCGCACGCCGGCTGTCATCATCAGCGCCAGCGGCATGGCCGAAGCGGGGCGCATTCTGCATCATCTTAAAAACAATGTAGAAGACTCAAGAAACACAATCTTGATCGTCGGCTGGCAGGCGCCCAACACGCTGGGGCGGCGCATTGTGGAACGACAGCCAAAAGTCAAGATTTTTGGCGAGGAATACGCCCTAAAGGCCGAAGTAGCAACGATAAACGGGTTTAGCGCGCATGCCGACCGCAGTGAACTGCTGGAATGGACAGGGCGGATAGAGAAACGGCCGTCGCACACCTTCATTGTTCACGGCGAAGAAGAAGCTTCCCTCGCCTTTGCCGATACGCTGCGCCGGGAACAGGGTCTTAAAAACGTCCACGTACCCGAATTAGGGCAAAAATTCACCGTTTAGCCAGGATATTCTGACAATACAAATAGCTCCATAGTCCTATCTACGGTCAACGGCAGATTTTGTTATAGTAATTATCTGGACATCGGCTGCACTTCTAGCCGCAGTGTAAAAAGATTAGTAGTAGGAAAACGACTTGATCGACCCTGGATTGGCCGCTTTGCGCCATCGCTTAAAGCAATTGAACGTCTGGCCTGAAGCCGGCGATCAGTTTGTGGAAATGATGCCCCATTTCCTGTGGCATGCGCCCCCCTTAACGGAAAAGGATGCGCAGTGGCTGCCCCAGGTCGTGGACGACGCGACCAAAGGCGTAGACATCGGCGCAACCTATCCGGCTTTTTTCCAGAAGCTGCTGTCCAGCGAGTCCCTCCGCCAATCTTTCCTCACCGCACTCGACAACAAATGCAAAATGGCCTGAGAACGGCCGTTACCTTCCATCGCCCCGCTAAAAAACTTAACCCCGCCACTTGCCTACTTTCCACTTGTCACTTACCCACTTGCCGATTAACATAAAGGCATGGGCGATTACGAGTTCAAATATCTACGTCAGCAGCAGGAAGCCAATAAGAAACCAGTTGAGGAAAAGAAAAAGCGCGGCGGCTGCGGCCGTTTCTTTTTAATTCTGGTGCAGTTAGGTCTCATCGGCTTGTTTACCGGCATCCTTGCCTTTCTCGGCGGCTACATTTACCTCAGCCGCGAACTTTCGGGCGCCATTGACCAGGTCGTCGCTTATCGCGGCACGGCGCTGGGCGGCACGCCCCGCTTTTTTGACCGCAACGGCGAGTTACTGTTTGAACTGCATCCCACTGAAAAACGGCTCTGGCTGGCTTATTCAGAGATTCCGCGTGTGGCAATTGACGCGGCCGTGGCTGTGGAAGACGATACCTTTTGGACCAATCCCGGCTTTGACCCGGCAGCGATTGGCGCGGCCGTGCTCAGCAACTACCGCAATCAAGACGGCCGTCCCGTGGGAGCCAGCACCATCACCCAGCAGCTCGTCCGTCACATCGCCTTCACCTACGAAGAGCGCGTCGCCGCCAGCTACCAGCGCAAAATCCGCGAAATCTTCCTCGCCTTCATCATGACCCAGCAGCGCGAAAAAGAAGAAATCATTCAGATGTACCTGAATGAAATTTATTACGGCAACCTCGCCTACGGTTTGGAAGCCGCCGCCCAAACCTATTTTGGCAAATCGGCTTTGGAATTGAACCTGGCTGAAGCCGCATTTTTGGCTGGACTGCCCCAATCGCCGCTTGACTGGGACCCGTACACCAACTTTGAGGGGGCCAAAGCGCGGCAAGAACTGATTCTCGACTTGATGGTTGAGGACGGCTATGTGGATTATGTGACAGCGGAAGTCGCCAAGGGCATTCCGCTAACCATTCAGCCTTACATTTCTGTCGCCGACGAAGTAGCCGATGTCACGCTGGAAGCAGCCCATTTTGTTTTGTATGTCCAACAGGAATTGGAGCGGCGTTACGGTCCCGACGCGCTCATTCGCGGCGGCTGGCAGGTGACGACCAGCCTCGATTTGAACATCCACAAGATGGCCGAGCAAGCGGCGCGGGAACAGGTAGCCGCCCGCGCTGAAGCGCATGACGTCAGCAACGCCTCGGTGGTTGTTCTCAAGCCCTCAACCGGCGAGATTTTGGGGATGGTGGGCAGCCTGGACTATTTTGACGACGCGATTGACGGCCAGGTCAATGTGGCTTTACAGCCGCGCCAACCGGGCAGCAGCATCAAACCCATCACCTACGCCGCGGCGATGGAACGGGGTTGGACAACGGCCGATGTGCTTTGGGATGTGCCCATTGTGCTGGACTTGGGCGATGGGGAGATGATGCGGCCGGTCAATTACGACGGCCGTTACCATGGCCCCATCCTTTTCCGCGACGCCCTGGCCAACAGCTACAACATCCCGCCTATCCAACTCATCCGCGATGTCGGCGTGCAAAACTTCATCGCCACCGCCCGTAAAATGGGCGTCGAATCGCTGCGCGAGCCGCATGGCTATTACGGGTTGGCCCTCACCCTCGGCGGCGGCGAAGTGCCCTTGTTGGAAATGAGCCGCGCCTTTGCCACATTAGCCAACGGCGGGCAGCGGCCCATGTTAACCAGCGTTCTCAAGATCACCGACAGCCGGGGCAATGTGCTGTTTGATTCGCAAAGCGCCCGCGTTCCGGCCGTCAACGCCATCGATCCGGGTATCGCCTACATCATCACCGACATTTTGGACGACGACCGGGCGCGCATTCCGGCGATGGGCGGCGGCAATGCGCTGGAGCTTCCCTTCCCGGCGGCGGCCAAGACGGGCACGACGAATGACTACCGCGACAACTGGACGATGGGGTACACGCCGGGGGTGGTTGTCGGCGTATGGATGGGCAATTCGGACGGTCATCCGATGCAAGACTCATCAGGGCTGCGCGGCGCGGCTCCGGTGTGGAACCGGATTATGACGCAGATCTATGCCGATGAGGCGATGATGGGCAGTTTGATGGTAGACGGCCGTCTCCCCCCCACTGAATTCCCCCAACCAGCCAACATCGAAGCCCGGATCATCTGTCTGCCCAGCGGAACAGGCGGCAGCCAATGCACCGCCACCCGTACCGAACTCTTCGTCGCCAACGCGCCGATGCACGGCATCCCGCGCATCGCTTACAACACCAACGCGGGCATCAACCCTGGCGCCTGGACGCTGCTAACCGAGCCGCTGGCCGCCGCCGATGCGCAGCGCATCTCCCAACCGTCGCTAAGCGACGGCACAGAAGCGCCCACGCCAACGGAATGCGTCGTCAACCACGCCCTCCCGACAGACGGGGCCGGCGCGCGCCTCTATCTGCCCGTCCCCCCCCATTATCCAGACGAGGTGCGGGCGCGGCTGTGGGCGCGGGGAACCAGCTACCGGATGGCTCCGCCTACGGTTTGTCCGTTTGGATCGGCATCCGCGTCTTCGGCCGCCTCGTCAGGCGGGAACGAAAGCGTTGGCGAGGAAGGCGATGCCGTCGGCGACGCGCCTGCTCCAGCCGGCGGCTATCGCATCACATCGCCGACGCCGGGGCAGCAGGTGAGCGGTCTGGTACAAATTATGGGCACGGCGCAGTTCGATCCGGCTCAGGTTCAGTATTACAAGTTGGAAGTAGGTAACGGCCGTTCTCCCACAGCATGGACAACTTTCGGCTCTACGCACAGCCAACCCGTCGCCAATGGCGTCCTGGAGCAGCTCCACGCCGACGCCTTACCGCCTGGCGAGTATGTCATTCGATTGATTTTGGTCGGGCAAGATGGGAATTTTACCGGCTCGCCCCATTCCGTGCCGATAACGATTGTCCGGTAAGAATCTGGTAACTGACAATTAGAGACTGGAGACTGGTTATGGCCTAGTCTCCAGTCTTTCGTCGGTTAATGCGCGTGTCCAGCGCCATGTGCATGACCATGCTCTAGCTCTTCGCTGGTAGCGGGACGCAGGCCGGCAATTTTCACGGCAAAGTGCAATGTTGCCCCCGCCAGGGGATGATTAAAGTCTAACACAACCCCCTCTTCTTGGATTTTTGCTACATAGGCTTCTAACGGCCGTCCCGTTTCCGCCTCGCGCACCTGCAAAGCCATCCCTTCAGACAACTTCAACTCTTCCGGGAAAGCGTCATGGGGGACAAGCTGCATCTCATCCGCGCTGCGTTCGCCATAACCATCGGAAGGAGCGACCGCCACATCCTTCGCCTCGCCTACAGCCATTCCCACAAGCTCGCGCTCCAAACCGGGAATAATCTGGCTGTGTCCTTGCAAATATTCCAATGGGCCCCGCCCCTCGGAACTGTCCACAATTTCGCCGCTGTCCAATCGCAAAGTGTAATCCATACTGACAACAAGATTGTCGGCAACTGTCAATTGATCAGTCATAACTCACCATCCTTACAAAATAAACGCCAGCCAAACTGGGTAAGTCTGGATGGCATTGATATAGATAACTTACGTCGTAAGCTCAAAACTATATCCCGTTCCTCTAATCAGGTCAAAGCAAGGCGGGCAGCGAAACAATATAAAAAGGCTCCTCCCGCAGGCGAGGACGGGTCAACCTGCGAGAGGAGTGGAGGATATCAAACGCTATTGTCATGCCTACGAAGGCAGGCATCCACCATCATTAAAGGAGTGGATTCCCGCCTGCGCGGGAATGACATTGTTATGGGTTTATCAAGCACACTATTCGGCGATGACCCAATTTTATTTATTAGAAACAGACCGCCAAACACTTAATTACAGACCGACGCTGTATTGTTGTAGAACCAGTTGAACGCATAGAACGGGTAAGCATGCGCCGTTTCCGCCCGAATCGAAATCTGGTAAGAGCCAGCCAGGCTTGCCGGGATGTTAAATGTCTTATCAAATGTGCCGCCAGCGCCAGAGTTAAAGCTGCCGACAACGTAACCGCCGATACCGGCCGTTCCCATCGGCCCCATCCGCACTGTGAAGTTTTGGTTGGGCGGGAAATTGTTAGTGCGGAACATCACCGACGAATTGCGGACAACCGTACACATATGAATGGTGGGAATGCCCGTGTAAACATATGCTGTTGTTTCAACTGGTTCATCACCGGACCCGCCGGCAGTTGAATTGTTGTAAAACCAGTTATAGGCGTAATAGGGATTGGCGTGCGCAGTTTCGGCGCGAATCGCAATCTGGTAACTGTCCTTCAGCGCATCAGGAATATCGAAAGTGCGTTCAAAGATGCCGCCAGTACCCGAATCAAAGGTTTCCACGATAATGCCGCCAATCCCCTTCGTACCCATCGCTCCCATCCTAAGTGTAAATGTTTGGTTAGCCGGGAAGTTGTTGGTTTTGATGGTAACGGTTTCGTTTTTTGTAACGGCCGTAATGTTAAAAGTAGGAATGCCAATATAGTCATTGGCCGCGCTGGCGGGTGAATTGGTCGAATTATTGTAGAACCAGTTGTAGGCGTAATAAGGATTGGCGTGCGCCGTTTCGGCGCGAATCGCAATCTGGTAGCTGTCCTTTAGCGCATCGGGGATGGCGAAAGTGCGTTCAAAGATGCCGCCAGCGCCCGAATTAAAGGTCTCCACAACAATACCGCCAATACCTTGCGTTCCCATCGCTCCCATCCTAAGCGTAAATGTTTGGTTAGCTGGGAAGTTGTTGGTTTTGATGGTAACGGTTTCGTTTTTTGTAACGGCCGTAATGTTAAAAGTAGGAATGCCAGAATAGTTGCCGGGCGCACTAAGGTTTGAATTGGTTGAATTATTGTAGAACCAATTATACGCGTAATAGCCTTGCATACTTTGCAAGCGGATGGATATTTGATACGACCCTCTGAGTTGTTCAGGGATTGTGTACGTGGCGGTAAATGTCCCACCGGCGCCAGAATTGGTGCTGGCGACCCAGTATCCATCTATGCCCAACGTCCCCATCGGCCCCATTGTGACGGCAAAGGTTTGCCCCGCAGGGAAGTTTTGGGTGAGGATGGTCACAGAGTCGTCTTTAACAACGCTCTGAATGCTAAATGTGGGGATGACGCCACTGCTGGAGCTAACCTGGCCGGGGCCAGCGACCAAAACAAACAAAAGCAAAATCAGAATAAGGGTAATGCGATACGGCCGTAACGCGGCTAATTTTCGCTTCAGGGAAACCAAAAATGTGCCGGACGGCGCTAGAGATGTGGGACGATTTGGGGACATGTGTACCTCCGATGTTGTCGTGGAGGGGGTGGCTATATGCCTATTGACGCACTGGCGAATTGGAACAGGGATTGCGCCTATGGGGCACGAGATTTTTCTGCCATTGCCCATCCTTAAATGCAGATGGAGGCATTATACACAAAAAGCGGGGTGAATTTCTATAGAACGACAGTTCTTCTATGAAAAACAGCGCCCGTTACGGCCGCTGCAATGGTTCCTTCTCAATCGTGATGACTCCCACCTCATCCCCCACCGCCTGGCAAGCCACTGGCGTGACGCGAAAACGATACCCCTGCGCGGCAAAATTGAGCGCGCCATTCAATACGCCCACCGCCAAATGGCAGACCGGTTTCTCTGCCGTGCGCCCAGTACACATCGGACAGCGCACCAAATTCCACCGCCATTCCTTATCATTGTCCTCAACAGACACAACTTGATCGCTGACTGTGTTGAAGAATTTGGCAAAGAAGGCCAGACCCAGGCTAATACGCTTTTCCAATGAGCCGATTCTCATCACCGCTTTCCCCGCTTTAGCGACCGAGGCGAATCGTTCCAGCCCATCATTAAACGTTTTTTCGCCGGCGCGGGTAGCAAACACGCGCGCGCCGCGCGGTCCGTACATATCCCAATACGCCTGCTGCAACTTGCCGATATGCTCAAAAGAAAACTCTTTTTTCATGTCATCCGGCGGATAATTGCCAATGTATTGGGGCAGCCCAGCCAAATTAAGTAAAGCGGCAACGCCTTTCTCGCCAACGATTTCTTCAGTAGATTCCAGGATGATGCGCGGCCAACGATTGGGATAGAAGTATTGGTCAGACATTTCTTCCTCCAGAAGTGAACAACCTTACAACAAATTAATGACGGAATGAATCCAAATCCATTGTACCCGAAGGCCGGGCGAATGGCTAAACGCTTAGCAAACGCAGCGCCTCTCGCGCGCAAATTTTAACGTTTTCATACAGATCAAGCTCCTCTAATTCACCTTCAGTCAGCCATCTTAGCTGGCGGGTTTCGCCAGCGCCGGGCAAGAGGACATCTGTCGAAGCGGTAGCGTAGTAGATGAAATCGATGTGCTGGTGATAGGGGTTGATGTTTTCCAGGATGATGTGAAACGGCCGTATCAACCGCCGCGCCGCATCATCGCCAAAATGCAGCGGGGCATCCGACTCCAACAACGTCACATCCAGGCCTGTTTCCTCCTTCACCTCGCGTACTGCCGCCTCTTCCGGCAGCTCGTCCCGATCAATATGGCCGCCCGGCGGCAGCCAACGGCCGCTGCGCTTATGCAAAAGCAGCAGCGTTTTGTTCTGGTGAACGACAAAAGTCGTCGCTGTAAAATGGCGCGTTATTTCCATTTGCCCGTCACAAACCGACGCGCCGTTTCAGCCAACACGGCCGTTCCCAACGCCAAAACGCTTTCGTCGATATCAAACGTCTCCGTATGATGATGGCGGACAACGCCATCGGGCGTGGCCGCGCCCAACATCAGCATCGCGCCCGGCGCTTCTTGCGCCATGTAAGCGAAATCTTCCGCGCCCATGCCAAATTCAGCCTCGGTAACGGCCGTTTCCCCCATCAACTCCCGCGCCGTATCCCGCAGCCAGCCATTCACTTTGGGCGCATTGTACAATGCCGGATAGCCGCGCATAATCTTCAACGTATAACTGCCGCCCAATGTTTCGCTCAGCTTCAAAGCCCGTTCAATTTCGGCCCACAACTGCTGCCGTACTGGCTCTTCAAACGAGCGAATCGTTCCCTTCAACACAACCTCATTGGGAATCACATTGTGGATATTGCCGCCGCTGACCTGGCCCAAACTCACCACACTGGGGCGCAGCGGGTTAATTTGCCGCGACGGAATGGCGTAAAGCGCATTCAAAATCGGCCCCAACATGAACAATGGGTCGCTGCCGTTGTGCGGATATGCCCCATGCCCCCCATCGCCCAAAATACGGGCGTCAAATTGATCCACCGCCGCCATGCTGTACCCATCCTGAAAATGGAACAGGCCGCTGGGCTTATCCGACCAGACATGCAAAGCGATGACGGCGTCCACATCGGCCAGCGCGTTATCGCTAATCATCGCCGTCCCGCCGCTGATTCCGGCATCGTCGAACGCCTCCTCCGATGGCTGAAACAGGAAGCGCACATTGCCACGCCAATTATCTTCAGCCAGGCTTTGTTTAAGCAGATGGGCCGCGCCCAGCAAAATGGCTGTGTGCGCGTCGTGCCCGCAAGCGTGCATCACGCCGGCGTTTTGCGATTGGTAAGCCACATCGTTCTTTTCGACGATGGGCAAGGCGTCCATATCGGCGCGGATGGCAATGGTGGGGCCGTCGCCCGACCCGATTTGGGCGGTCACGCCAGTGCGCCCCACGCCAGTTTGGG
>JANTGY010000145.1 GCA_024762695.1 Anaerolineae bacterium | reverse complement strand
ATTTCGAGAGAGCGGTGGGCAGCGATGCCGATGATGTCGCCGATTTCAACGCCGCTTTCGATGAGATGGTGGGCAAGTTGGTTGGCACGGCCGTTTAATTCGGCGTAGGTTAAATGTTTGTTGTCGAGGGTGACGGCCGTTGCCTCTGGACGCAGTTCTGCATGTTGTTCGATGAGGGCGTGTATGGTGGCGTTGTCGGGGTAAGGCGTGGCGGTGGCGTTCCAGTCGTCCAGCGTCTGCGCTTCGGCAGGGGTGAGCAGAGGCAGTTCGGTAATCGGCCGTTCGGGGTCGGCGACAATGGCATCCAGCAGCATGTGGAAGTGGCCGATCAGGCGCTGAATCGTTTCCCGGTTGAATAGATCAGTGTTGTACTCGATGTATCCCATCAACCCGGCGACGCTCTCGCGCAGGGTGAGGGTCAGGTCAAACGTGGCGGCCCCCGTTTCTGCGGCCAACGACTCCATCTTCAAACCGGGCAGTTCCATCGCCGCCAGCGGCGCATTATCGAGCACAAACATCACCTGGAAGAGCGGCGTGTGGCTCAGATCGCGCTTCGGCTGCAAAGTTTCTACCAGCATTTCAAAGGGCACATCTTGATGGGCATAGGCGCCCAGCGCCGCTTCGCGCACACGGGACAGCAACTCGTTGAACTCAGGCGCGCCGGAGAGGTTGGTTCGCATCACCAGCGTGTTAACGAAGAAACCAATCAGCCCTTCGATTTCGGTGCGGGTGCGGTTGGCGATGGGCGTGCCCACGCAGATGTCGGCCTGCCCTGTGTAACGGTAAAGCAGGGTTTGAAAAGCTGCCAGCAAGGTCATGAACAGGGTGACTCCTTCCTGTTGGCTGAGAGCCGTCAATGATTGGCCTAAATCGGCTGGCAGCTTGAAGATTTCTGTGGCGCCGTTGGCAGTTTGCACGGCGGGGCGTGGCCGGTCGGTGGGCAAGTCGAGGATCGGCGGAGCGTGTTTTAACTGCTGCCGCCAGTAGGCGATTTGCTCGTCTAGCGCATCTCCTTGCAGCCAATTGCGCTGCCAGTGGGCGAAATCAGCATATTGCACGGGAAGTTCCGGCAGCGGGGACGGCTCTTCAGCCGCAAATGCGCTGTACAAAAGGGCGATTTCTTGAACGAGTACGCCCAAGGACCAGCCATCAGAAATGATGTGGTGCATGGTTAAGACAGCAATGTGGTCGTCATCGGCCAATTGTAAGAGATTGCCGCGAATCAGCGGTCCATTGGCGAGGTCAAACGGCCGTTTCACCGCCGCTTCTATCAATTTTTGCGCCTGCTTTTCTCGCTCATCGGTTGGCAGTTGGCGCAGGTCTGTGCGGGGTAGGTCTATGGTCAAACTGGACGCGATTTGTTGGATGGGACGGCCGTTTACATCGCCAAACGTCGTGCGTAAAGACTCGTGCCGCTGCACAATGGCCTGCAGGCTTTGTTCCAAAGCGGGGATGTCCAACGCGCCGGTCATACGAATTGCCAATGGGATGTTGTAGAAGATATTGCCAGGCGCTAACTGCTCTAAAAACCAGAGTCGTTGTTGAGCAAAGGAGAGCGGAATTTCATCGTTCCGCTCAATCGGGACGATGGGTGGCATGGTTTTTTGGGTAGCGGTTTGGAGGAAAACGGCCGTTTCGGCCACCGTAGGCGCTTCAAACAAACGGCGTAAGGGCAAATCAACGTCCAGCGTTTCGCGGATGCGGGAGACAAGGCGGGTGGCTTTGAGAGAATGCCCGCCCAGGGCAAAAAAGCTGTCATGGATGCTAACTTGTTCGATGCCAAGCGCCTGTGCCCACAATCCGGCCAATATCTCTTCAGTAGGATTGCGTGGAGCGACAAATTGCTCTGGACTCGCCGTACCGTCTGGCGCCGGCAGGGCGCGGCGGTTGATTTTGCCGTTGGGGAGTAAGGGCAAATTATCCAAGATGACGAAGGCCGATGGCGCCATGTAGTGCGGCAGGCGATTTTGCAAATATTGATGCAGCGCCAGGCTGTCTAGGGCGCAATCTGGCGCAGGCGTGACGTAGGCCACAAGTTGTTTGTTGCCAGGCTGATCTTCGCGGGCGAGAACGGCCGTTTCCTGCACAGACTCATGCTGCCGTAACGCCGCTTCAATCTCGCCCAGTTCAATGCGGAATCCGCGAATCTTTACCTGATGGTCTACCCGGCCGATAAAATCGAGATTGCCGTCAGGCAGCCAGCGGCAAAGATCGCCGGTGCGATAAACGGTGGACGGCGAGCGATTGTCGGTTAACGATAATGGAATAAACCGTTCCGCCGTCAACGCTGGCTGGTTGAGATAACCACGCGCAACGCCAACACCGCCGATATATAGCTCGCCAGGTACGCCGATGGGAACAGGCCGCCGGCGCCCATCGAGCAAATAGGCCTGCGTATTACTGACGGGTTGGCCGATGGGAACGCTAACGGCGGCGTTGGGAATGTTATCGGCGCGATAGGCGGTCAGGCCGATACTGGCTTCGGTGGGGCCGTAACCGTTGAAGAAGGAACGGCCGTCGCCCCAACGACGCGCTGTTTCGACCGGGCATGATTCGCCGGCCGTCATGATGCGGGTCAGGGCCGGCAGGCCATCAGCCGGAACTTCCATGGCGGTGAGCAATGTCGGCGTGAAAATGGCGACTGTCGTAGCCTGATCGCGCAAGAATTCAACCAAATCCGGCGGCGACATTACCGTTTTGTGATTGACGAGTTGTAACGCAGCGCCATGACACAGGGCCAGGAAAATCTCGGCGGCTGAAGCGTCGAAACTGAAAGCGGCCAGTTGAATAAAACGATCGTCAGGCGTCAGTTGGAAAACTTGGCCGTAAGCGTGAACAAAGTTACACAGGCCACGATGATGCAGCAAGGTTCCTTTGGGCGCGCCGGTAGAGCCGGAGGTGTAAATGATGTAGGCAAGGTCGTTGGAAGATTGAGGGAGGGCAGGGTTGGCGGTGGGGAGATGGGCGAAGGGCTGCCAGTCGGAGGGGAGAATGATGAATTGTGAATTGTGAATTGTGAATTGTGAATGAGGCGCGGTTGACTGTTGGTTGTTGCTTTCGCTGACGGCTGAAAGCTGATTGCTGACTGCTTCTTGGGTCAGGATGACCTGGGGCTGGGCATCTTCAATCATGAAGGCCAGCCGCTCGTTTGGATAGGTGGGGTCAAGCGGAAGGTAGGCGGCTCCAGCTTTGAGGATGGCGAGAATGGAGAGGATCATCTCTATGGAGCGGTCCATGTAGATGCCAACGATACTGCCGGGGGCAACGCCTAGTTGAATCAAGTGGTGCGCAAGTTGGTTGGCACGGCCGTTTAGTTCAGCATAGGTTAGCGTTTGATTTTCGAAGGTCACGGCTGGAGCGTCGGCCCTTTGTTCGGCCTGGATTTCGATGAGATTATGAACGGCCGTGTCCGAGGGAAATGGCTCTTCCCCACCCTGCCAATCAACCAACAATTGCTGCATTTCGGCTGCGGTGAGCAGCGGTACATCGGCGACGCGCCCGGCGGGATTGGCAGCGATACCGCCGAGCAGCGTTTGCAGGTGTCCGATGAGGCGGTGGATGGTATCGGGAGTGAAACGGCCGTTGTCATACGCCACCAGCAAACCGATTTGTGAACCGGGTGAAACGGCCAGCATCAACGGGTAATTGGTGCGGGAATAGAAACTGTGTTCGGCAATTTGCAGCGATCCCATCTGGGAAACCTGCGCCATTACTTCGCCCACCGGATAGCTTTCAAACACAAACAACGTCTCAAACAGCGGCGACTCATGCGGGACGTCGCTCCATTCTTGGATGTCGGTAAGTTGTACGTATTCAAATTCGCGCAGCGCAGTCTGTCGCTTATGCAAAGATTGCAACCAGGCCATCACAGGTCGATCTGGCTCGATGGTTACACGAAGCGGCAAGGTATTGATAAACAGGCCCACCATCTCTTCGATGCCCGGCAGGGATGGCGGGCGGCCCGACGTCGTTGCGCCAAACACAATATCCTCTTCGCCACTGTAGCGATGCAGCAGCAGCGCCCAGGCTCCTTGCAAAACAGTGTTTAAAGTAATTTGATTCTCTTGCGCTAATTGGCGTAATGTTTGCGTCACTTCTTCGGGAACAAAAGCCTTGACTACCTCATAATCATCGGCGGGTTTGGCCGGGCGATGAGCGATGGCCAGCGGGGTTGGCGAAGTGAATCCGGCCAATTCATGGCGCCAGAAAGATTCTGCCGCCCCAGCCTCTTTTTCTTGCAGCCAGGCGATGTAGCTGCGATAGGGCTGCGCCGGGGGCAGTATTGGCGTTTGTCCATGACACAGCATTTGGTAACTGGCAAACACATCCTGAAAGATGATGGGCAATGACCAGCCATCGGAAAGCAGATGGTGATGGCTCCAGACGACCCAGAATTGTTGGGGTTGGCGTTGAATGAGCGTTAGGCGCAGCAGCGGCGCGTTGGCAAGATCAAATCCGGCTTCTCGGTCGGCGGCCAAAAAGGTTTCGAGGCGGGCTTCGATTTCATGAACGGCCGTATCCCGCCAATCTAAAAAGGTAAAAGGCAGATCAATGGATTGGTAAACAACTTGCAACGGTTCGTCCAATCCTTCCCAAACGAAGGCTGTGCGCAGGGCGGTGTGCCGGTTAACGGCCGTTTCCCAGGCGCGTGTAAATGCCTCAACGTCCAAATCGCCCTGAATTGACCAGGTGGATTGTTCGTGATAAGTACCCGATTGCGGGTCATACAAGGTATGAAACAACATCCCTTGCTGCATGGGAGAAAGCGGATAAATATCGGCAACTTGTTGGCTCTTCATACGGCATTTCCTCAATGAATCGTTGGCTGTTGACTTTTAGGCAAAAACGGGAAAGCGCTTTGCATTCGGAAAACCATACTTCTCCCGTTTTCCCTGAGTAAACCACAAAGCATTAGCGCATTTTTCATCAAAATACTTTTTGTGGTTTACCTAATTTAGCCATGAGTTTGTCCAGTTTTTTCTGATTCAGATTAGCCAGCGGAAAGTCTGACGGCGTTGCGCCGTTGGCTTCCGGGTTTTGGCAGTGGGCGATTAAGGTTTGCAGCGCTGCCAGAAATGTGCTGGCTAATTGCGTAATCGTTTCGCGCCGGTGAATGTGACGGCCGTAAGTGAAATTCATGTGCAGCTGCCCGGCGCCGATGCTGCCGGTGATGTCCAGCAGGTAAGGGCGCGGATTGGCGGGATGCCGATCCGCCCCTTTTGCTTCGGGAGCGGGGCCAAACGGCGCGTCTGGCGGCAAGCCCTGGTCAAATTGACCTAGATAGTTGAAGCTGATTTCGGCCGCCGGTAAATCGGCTAGCTGGCAGCGTACCGCCTCATCTTGATGCAGGTAACGCAGCAGGCCAAAGCCGATGCCGTTATGGGGAATGCGGCGCAGCTGCTCTTTAATGCTTTTCAATGCGTCGCCGGGGTCTGGGTTGGTTGGTAGGGTGATGATGACGGGATAAACGGCCGTAAACCAGCCCACCGTGCGTGATAAATCAATCTCGTCAAACAAATGGGCGCGGCCATGACTTTCCAGATCTATCAACAGGTGCGCTGCGCCAGTCCACTGCTGCATCGCCTGGGCGACGGCCGTTAAAAGCACATCGTTGATTTCGCTGCGGTAGGCGACCGGAACGTCGCGCAGAAGAGCGGTTGTCTCATCTGGCGATAGGGAAACTGTGACCGATTGGGCCGCTGTTTCGGTGTTGTCAACGCCGGGTAGGTCATGGGGCAACGGCCGTATCTCAGCTTCTGCTATTGCTGTCCAATAGGCCAGTTCAGATAACGCTTTTTCCTGAGCGTGCATCGTCAGGCGTTCCGACCATTGGCGGTAGGAACTGGTTTTGGGCGGCAGGGTAACGGCCGTTTCGAGCGTAACGGCCGTTCCACTCTCTAGTTGGGCATAGACTGCTTGCAAATCCTCCAACAAAATACGCCAGGAGACGCCGTCAATCGCCAGATGGTGAATGGTCATAAACAATCGGTCGTCTTGAGCCGCGCCGCAGTCGAAGTAGGCGGCTTGAACGAGCGGGCCATCGGTGAAATTGAGGCTGGATTGCAAGGTTTCGGTGTGGCGGGTAACGGCCGTTTGCTGGTCGGCGGCCGTCAAATCCGATAAATCAAACCAGTGCAGCGGCGCGCTTTCTGGGACCGCCGCATACAACTGCTGCCAGCCGTTTTCAGCGGGCATTAACCGCAAGCGCAGGGCATCGTGGTGGGTAAGCAGATGCGATAATGTCTGCCGCAGCGCCTTCTCACTCAAAGGATGTTTGATAGCCAACAATACCGACTGATTCCACTGGTTTGGCTGCGGTAAATCATAGTCCAGAAATTGACGCTGGATGGGCAGCAGCGGCGCCGACCCGGTGATAATACCCTGTTCGGCATGGAGCGCCGGAGCATCAGTCGCTGCGGCGGCAAGTTGAGCAATCGTCGGCCCTTCCAGGAATTGGCGCGGCGTCAGGTGCAGCCCGGCCTGGTTGGCGCGGGCGATGATTTGGATGGTGAGGATGGAATCGCCGCCCAGTTCAAAGAAGTTGTTGTGGATGCCGACTGTTTCAATGCCCAACACGGATTGCCAGATGACGGCCAACGCCTTTTCTTTCTCGCTGCGGGGCAAGATAATCTCGCTGTCGGCAGCAAGCGGGGCCGCTTCCGGCGCGGGTAAGGCGCGGCGATCAACTTTGCCATTGGCAGTGAGGGGCATTTCATCCAGGAGGATGTAGCGGGTGGGAACCATGTAATCGGGCAGGCTTTTTTGCAGGAAACGGGTGAGGTTATCGGGTTGAACGGCCGTTTTACCCTCCCCAACGACGTAAGCGACAAGCTGTTTGTGACCGGAGGCGGTTTTGTGGAGAGTGACGGCCGTTTTAGCCACAGAGTCATGCTGATGCAACGCCGCTTCAATTTCGCCCAGCTCAATACGGAACCCGCGCAGTTTCACCTGGTTATCCAGCCGCCCTAGAAACTCGATATTACCGTCGGGGAGACGCTTGACGAGATCGCCAGTGCGATAAACCCTCGTCCGTGAGCCGTCGTCCGTGAGCTGTCGTCCGTTGTCGGATAACGGCTCACGGTTTACGGATAACGGCTCACGGTTTACGGATAACGGCTCACGGTTTACGGATAACCGATTACCGATTACCGGTAACTGAATAAATCGCTCTTCCGTAAGCGTCGGGCGATTCAGATAACCGCGCCCCACCTGTGCGCCGCCGATGTACAGTTCGCCGGGAACGCCAATGGGAACCGGCTGCTTGTGGTTGTCGAGGATGTACAACTGCGTGTTGATGATCGGCTGGCCGATGGGAACGGAACCAGCGCCGTTCTCACCGGGACGCATCTGATAAGTGCAGCAGCCGACAACTGTTTCGGTGGGGCCATACTCGTTGATGAGGACGGTGTCAGGCGCATATTTTTGCCAAAATGCCAACTTTTCCGCCAGTAGATTCTCGCCACCAATGATGAAGCCGTGCGTTTTGCCAGCCACCTGCTCTGGGGACAACTGTTGACTAAGCAGTTCCAGATGAGCCGGCGTGATTTTGACCAGGCTGTAATTGTCATTTTCACGCAGCGCCTCAGCCAAAAGTTCAATGCCGCTTTCTTCAGGCAGCAAATGCACATATTGCCCGGAAATTAACGGCGCAAACAGGCTGGTAACAGTCAAATCAAAAGAGATTGACGAATGCACCGGCGAACCATCCCCTTTGCCCACCGGATACGCCTGCTGGCACCACATCAGGTAATTCACCACGCCGCGATGCTCTAACATCGCCCCCTTTGGCTGGCCTGTTGAGCCAGAGGTGTAGATGACGTAAGCCAAAGAGTCGGGAGACGGGGAGAGGGGGGGATTGGAAGTGGGATAGTTAGAAAGTTCGTTCTTAGCAGAGTCGAGAACAATGAATTGTGAATTGTGAATTGTGAATTGTGAATTGGGTGAATGCTGGCTGCTGATAGCTGATAGTTGATAACTGATGGCTTCTTGGGTCAAAATCACCTGCGGCTGGGCATCCTCAATCATGAAACGTATGCGTTCGGCAGGGTAAGTGGGGTCGATGGGGATGTAAGCGCCGCCAGCCTTGAGTGTACCGAGAAGCGCCACAATCAAATCGGGGGTGCGGGTCATGCAAACGCCGACAAGCGCGTCAGGGCCAACGCCTTGCGCTTGCAAATGATGGGCCAGTTGATTGGCTTTGGCGTTCAATTCGGCATAGGTTAGCCGCTTGTCCTGGAAGCGAACGGCCGTAGCCTCTGGGGTTTGTTCTACTTGCTGTTCAAACAGTTGATGAAGGCACAGATGATCGGGAATGGATACGGCCGTATCATTCCATTCAATGAGCAGTTGGCGGCTTTCGGCTTCCGTCAAAAGCGGCAAAGTGGTAATGGGTTGATCGGGATCGTCCACAACTGCGGCCAAAATAGTTTGCAAATGGGCGACCATACGCTGGATGGTCGCCGGCTCGAACAGGTCTGTGTTGTATTCAAAGCCGCCAGCCAACCCATCTGGCGTTTCTTCAAAGGCCAATGTCAGGTCAAATTTGGCAATAGTCGTTTCCAGAACGGGTTGAGTGACCATTAGTTCCGGCAGTTCGACAAATGAGGGGGGCAAGTTTTGTAACATGAACATGACCTGGAAGAGCGGGGTATGGCTCATGTTACGCTGCGGCTGGATGGCATCCACCACTTTGTCAAAGGGCACGTCCTGGTGGGCATAGGCTCCCAGGGCAATGGCGCGCACCTGCTGCAAAAGCTGGCGAAATGTGGGCGCGCCAGACAAATCGGTACGCAGAACCAATGTGTTGACGAAAAAACCAATCAACTCCTCCGTTTCGGCGCGATTGCGATTGGCAATGGGTGTGCCCACTGAAATATCCTGCTGGCTGGTGTAACGGTAAAGCAATGTTTGAAAGGCGGTCAGCAAGGTCATGAATAATGTGGCGTCGGATTTCTGGCTGAGCGCTTTTAATTCGGCCGTTAATGAGGCCGATAATTTGAATCCGATGGAGGCGCCATTGCTGGTTTGGATGGGTGGGCGCGGATGGTCGGTGGGCAGTTCGAGCAAAGGCGGGGCGCCGCTTAACTGTTGGCGCCAGTAGGCTAGCTGGTTGTCAAGCGTTTCTCCTTGCAGCCAGTTACGCTGCCAGTGGGCAAAGTCGGCGTATTGGATGGGCAGCGGGGGCAGGTTGATGGGCTGGTTCCCGGCAACGGCCGTATACCCGGCCACCAACTCGCGAATAAAAACGCCCATCGACCAGCCATCGGAGATGATGTGGTGCATGGTCAACAGCGCCAGATGATCGGTTTTGTCGAGCTTGATCAGGGCCACACGCAGCAAAGGGCCGGTCGTCAGATCAAACGGCCGTCGCGCTTCAACCGCAGCCAGCCGCTGCGCCTCCTCTTCACGGGCGGCCAACGGCAAATGTTGCAAATCGATCAACGGAATGGTCAGTGAAAGCGCAGCGGCAGTTTGTAATTGGGGCTGGCCGTCTACCGCGACAAAAGTTGTTCGCAGCAGTTCATGACGTTCGATAATGTGGTTGAGCGCTTTTTCCAGGGCGGGGATGTGCAAACGGCCGTTTA
>JANTGY010000144.1 GCA_024762695.1 Anaerolineae bacterium | reverse complement strand
CATCGCTGTTGTAATTGGCGTCGTCGTCGCTGTTGTCGTTGCTGTCGTCATCGCTGTTGTAATTGGCGTCGTCGTCGCTGTTGTCGTTGCTGTCGTCGTCGCTGTTGTCGTTAGCGTCGTCGCCGCTGTTGTCGTTAGCGTCGTCGCCGCTGTTGTCGTTGCTGTCGTCCGTCAAATCATCATCGCTGGCGATGCCGCTGAGGGCAGCGTCATCGCTGGCGGCGGCGCGCACAGTGACGGAAATATTGCTGGCGGTTAAAGCGCCATCGGCGGATTCGCTGGCCGCCACTTGGACTGTATCGCCCGCTTCCACGCCAACGACCATTTCTTCGCTAACGGTGATGGTACGGCCGTCTACAACCATGCTTTCTTCGGCGCTGTCCACCGATTCCACCAGGCCTTCAAATTCAATCGCTTCTACAGTGGCGGGGGCGCAAGCCACAACCGATACGGTTAACAAAGCTAACAATACAAATAACAAACTTTTCTTCAGGGTAATTTCTTTCACAACTATCTCCTTAAAAATAATAAATTACTGATTTTCACTAACTAAGTCGCACGTTTTCCAAAAAAGTAACGATCAATTCGAAAATTGTTTCTCAGAGGCGGTCAGGTATACAAAAAGCCGTTCGCAGCGCTGCGCTGCGAACGGCTTTGGAAAGGCAGGCGGTCGCCTACAATTATTCAGTTACGGCAAAGATTACGGCATAATCATCGCGGTAAAGCTCTTCCAAATGGGGGTCTGCTTCCGCCTGATCGAGAAACTTGCTGTGTTTGAGGTCGGTGAACACGTAGTCGCCGCCAAATCGGTCGCGGATGGCCTGGCTGGGATTTTCGACTCGGCCTCTGGTGATGTCTACCCACTCGTCGTATAAATCGGCATCATACAATTCGGTGTAGGTGGGATCCAATCCAGCCAGATAAATGACCTCTGTATTGTAGAAGAAGAGGCGGGTGAAGTCGTCCCAGTCGGTTTGGAAGACTTGGGCGCCCGGTTCGCTGTTGGCGCGCAGCCAGAGCGAGGCGTCGGCGTAGCGGTCGGCTGGTTTGGAATCGCCCAGCAAGCCGCGGGCGTCGGTTAGGGTGCTGCGGAGGGGCAGGGCCAGGACGAGAAGCATGGCAATGGGTAATAGATGGCGGAGATACGGCCGTTTCCTCACCCACGCGCCCGCCAACCAATCATTCAACAAGGGGCCGATGCTGAACGCCGCAAAAATTAGGGCAAAGGGTGGAAAATACTCCACAAAACGGCGCGATTGAAACAGCATGTAGCCAAACATAATTGTCAGCGTCAAACTAACCAGCGTCGCCTTGTTCATGCGCTTCTCGCGCCAGCCCAAAGCCATCGCGCCCAACACAAACGCGCCCAGCGCAAACCCGGAATTTTTCACCAGCGTCCATGTTTTGTACGGCGACCATTCATTACCTACCGGGATCGAGTCGCCGCCCAGCTTGGGCAGCAAATGGTTGAGGATGAAGGTGAAGTTTTCGGGGAAGTAGGGGTTGATGATGATGCCCAGCGCGATGCCGACCGTCGGATAAACCAACGCTTGCCACGCAATTCGGCGTTCCGTCATCAGCGTAGCGACAAAATAAACGACACCCATCACGATGAGCAGGGGGAAGGCGTTGTAAAACCAGACGTAAGCAAAGCCCAATGGGATAAGCAGCTTGTATCGTTTTTGCAGCAGCCAATGCAAACCTAAGGCCAACACCAAAAGCGAGGCCGATTGGGCGCGCGGCATACTCATCCGGTATAAAAACGCTTCGGAAACGGCGAATAAGCCAATCGCCCACACGCTGGCCCAGGGGATTTTTTGCGCCCGCATGAGCAGCCAGATGACCATGAAGGCCATTGCCGGCATGATGATGCTGGCAATTTTGGCGCTTTGGGTTAATGCCAGCCCGCCATCTACGCCGGGATCGGTAACGGCAAAAAAAGCTAAATAAACATGGTACAGAAGGTGATGATCATAATAGGCGTCGGGGTTGAGGATGGTGAGAGGCAGCCAGGGGAAGTCAGGTTTTAGCCCTTCCTGCCGAATGAGATAGCCCATCTTGATGTGGTAGTAGCCGTCGGTTCCGGCCAGGGCGTCGGTTCCGTACTGTACATAGGCAAACATGCCCAAAAACAGGGTGAAAAGAATGATGGCGCCGGCCAAAACGCGCCAGTTGATACGGGCGACGAGACGGGTTAGAAGGGGAACGGCCGTCTCCCCACGGGTTACTGCTGAAATTGTCATATTCTGTCCTTTTTTTGTTGGAGTCATAGAATATGTCGTCTCATGGAGCTAAAAAGTAACGGGCGCGCTCCACAAATCCCCCGTTTCTCCCCTCTACCAGTTTAAATTCACGGCCGTTCCTTCGGGATCACCGTCGTATAATCAAATGGCTCCACACCTGGACCGTAATGGTAAGTATTGGGGTATGGGATGTAATTGCTGGTAAACGTACGGTCGCCAATCAGTGCGCCTTCGGCGTTTTTGATAATGCGGCGTACAGACACATCTGCACCCTGGGTCGCCCAATCTATTTGTTCTGTTTTTCCAGCGGCTATGTCCGGGTCAAATTCCCAGCGATCCTCATCTGCGCCGGGGACTTCAGTTTCATTTTCAATCACTGGCCCTTCTTTTTCCACAATGCGGCCCATACTGGTACTATAAAACTTAAAGGTTAGCGCCATGTTTTCTTCATTATAATAATTTTCGATGAGGAGATGATAAGGCGTGTTGTTGACAAACTTCAGGTCAATGTTGATGGCCCCATCATTGTAGACTGTGGCGTCCATGCCAGGCCCTTCGCCATCGTTGTAATAGTCCAACCAGTAGCCATGTTCCCAACGCTCGACGATGGGAAACCCGGCCCAAAATGCAGTCTGGTACATGGTTGTACTGACTTGACAAACCCCGCCGCCAATTCCTTTGATGGTTTGTCCGCCGACGATGATAAGCCCCTCGGTGTAGCCGTCGTCCTCGCTGATGCTGCCCAGGTATTTGTTGAAGGAAAATTCTTCGTAGGGGGCGATGACGATGCCGTAAAAGTTGGCGGCGGAGCGAGCGATGTTGTGCATGCGGGCGTCGGAGGAGCCAAAGAACCAGGTGGTTTGTTCGCGGATGAGTTCGGTAATGCCCAGGTCGGCGGCGTTGGCGCCAGAATGGGCCAGCGGCGTAATTTCTTCTAAAACAAAGGGGATGGAGCGATTAGGCGAGCCGATTTGCGCTTTGAGTTGGTCTAAGGTGGCTTCGATGTCCAGTTTACGGCCGTTCACATGCGGCGCCACCAGAACTAATTCTTGTGTATTATCGTCAAAATAGAAGCGGGCATTCACCGGCTCTCGATCAATCTGGGCGGCAAATTGGGCCAGCCACTGCCGAACGGCATTTTCGTCAAGGAACAAATGGTGGCTGGTAATGCCGCTCTCGTTTGTAACCAACTCATAACGCAGCCACTGTCGTAACGTAACTTCGGATAGCGTCACACGTCCCAAATCAAGATCGGCTAATGGCTCTTGTAAATAAAAAGTAATGGGGCCGCTGAGCGCTTGTTGAATGTGGTTAACGACGGCAGGGTCATCATAAACAGCGGGAATGGTATCGTTAACGGTCAGACCAATTTCGACGGGGCGCATGTCGGCCAGCGGCGCGACGAGCCGGCTGCTAACGGCCGTCACATCCAACGCGCGTCCCAATTCCCCAGCCACATAGACGGCCGTTTCGCCATTGACAATTAACGACGCGCTCACGGCCGGCTCGTTAAATTCGGCGGCGATGTCGCTCAGTCCGGCTTCTAACTGCGCTTCGTTGACAATGAGGACGGGGGGCAAAGCGCGGCCATAATACCACCCTTGAAACATATCGCGGAAACGTTCCAGCGGCGCGCCGTCGCGGCCAAACTGGAGCGCGTCGTCTACCGTTGTTTTGGTGTCGATTGACAGCCCCAATTCGGCGGGAGATTTTTGCCAGGTTTGGTTAGTGGGGGCATAGGTGAGGGTAACGGCCGTTTCCCGCAAGTAGGGAACCGCTTTCGTCAAAGCCGCCTGCGCTTCGTCAGGCGACATCCCGCTTAAATCCACGCCCATGACAGTGACACCGGTGTAAACACGGCCGTCGTGCTGCCCGCGATATACCGACAAAATTATTACAAAAGCCAGCGTTGCCAGGGCGAATCCAACCAGGGGCGCTGTCAGAAAATAACCCAGGTTGCGCCGAAGACGGCCGTTTCTCAACGATGATTGCGGTAAACTTACCTGCATAAACCCTCAAAAAAAGAAATCAAGTTCTCAAAACTCGATTCTTGATTATATCATGCCGCCAACAGCGCGCGGCTTAAATTAAGCCGACGCTCACTCTTCAATACTTGCTTCCGCCCAAACTGTCTCGAACTCATCCACAAAGAAACTGGCAAACGTGGGATCGTGGACGATGAAGATATTCTCGTCGTTGCGCCGGTTAGCGCTGTCGCTGAAGTTAAAAGAGCCAAAAATAACCGTTTCTCGGTCAATAATTATCACCTTATGGTGCATAATATACGGATTGCCGTCAGTGCGGACGGTTACATTGTCCATGCCGGCAGCGGCCATATGCGGGTAGTAACTGTAAATGGTATCCGATCCCGTCGTCTCAAACACGCCGCGCACCGTCACCCCGGCATCGGCGCGTCCCAACATCGCCTCGCCTATCTGGTCGTCAGTAAAAGAGAAGGCCATAAACAAAATTTCTTCCTGCGCGCTGGCGACGGCACGGGCAATATTCAGCGACATTTCCCGTTCCGGCCCGAAATAATTTTCTACCGGGATGCCATTGATGGTCATTTTTTCGTTGGGCGTATTCTGGGGCGAATCGGGGCCAAACAGACGGTCCTCATACATTTCATCCATCTCGACCGTGTAGTTGGCCGCCACGCGGGAGGAATTGATGCGAACAAGATTGTTATTGTTACAATAAACGCCGTTGCTCGTGAAATTCAGCGAACCCATCCAAGTGTATTGACCGTCAATCACAATGAATTTATTGTGCATCAAAGCCGTGCGCTTGTCTTCGACGACGCTGGTACCATTGCGTCGCAGTCGCCGGATGCTAGACAAATCGGCATTATCTTCGTCGGTCACGATCCGCACCGTCACCCCCCGTTTTTCCAAATCAATCAAGGCGTTGACGATGGGTTCGGCGTCCAAATCGAAGGCGGCAATGTCCACCTGCTTCTGCGCCTGGCTGATGTCGGCAGCGATGGTTTCGTCAAGGCCGCTCAGCCGATCTTCTTCTGGCGGACAGGTGGGCGCAGTAAAATATATTTCGTACCAATCGGGATTGTTGTCGCCGGCTGGGGGCAAATCTACCGAGCCATTATCATTGGGGTTCTCTATGGGGGTTCCGTCGGTTTCGATGCCTAGTTGAGCAAATAAATCTTGTCCAAATATGACGGAAAGGATGGCGATAACGATGACCAGAATACCGCCGCCAATGCCCGCTGTCCGTTTATTCATTCTTCTTCCTCGTGTTGTAAGATGCGTGTGATGGTATGGAAAACGGCCGTCTTATCCCACAATTTCCGCTCCGGCGACAATAATTTAGCTCGCGCTGTGGCGGGAACGGCCGTTAATGCGCCCAAGTTGGTTAAGAATTGGTCAACTTGATAGGCGGCCTCGCCCTCGTCAAGCTGGGACAAGTGGGCGATGAGACGGTTAGCGCGACGGGTTGTGCGGGAAACGGCCGTAACCAGTTCATCCATGTAAGGTTCCGCTTCATCGTCGGGCATGACGGCCGTTGCGTAAGAACCTTCCTCAACCTGGCGCAGCGCCCAATCCAGCAAAACCGTCGCCTGCTCATCCGTCAGCCCATCGCGCAGACGGCTGTCCGTCGTAATCTGCTCCACCGCCACCCGTTGGCGGCGTCGTAGTTGCTTTAACGTCCGGATTTCGTCGTCCATAGTTGGGAGATAGAGCGAGAGCTAGAGCTAGAGCGAGAGCTAGAGCTAGAGCGAGAGCTAGAGGAATCTACGCCTTTTTGGCCTCTCGCTCTTGCTCAATCCTCTAGCTTAAAACCGGGGAACTCGTTAATTCGTTCTCCGCTCTCGACAAGATGGTAAGGCATCCAGGCCACCCCAAACAGGGCGACATGCACATCTTTTTTGTAGGGCGACACCGGAATCTCGGTCACGTCGGCGGCGATTTCGTCCCATTTGGCTTCCAATTCGTCCAGAGCCTCTTTCATCTCCGTTTCCATCTCGTCAATTTCCAGCTTCAAGCGTTCGATCTCTTCCTTCGATTCTTCAACGTCTTCCCGCGCCTGGGCCGTCATGCGTCGTTTGCTCATCGAGGAGGAGACGCTGCGCCGCCGTTTGGAGAAAAGGCTGAAGAGCGTCTCGGCATGGGTGGCCGCCTCCTGCATTTTGCGCTGTTTATAATCGGCCTCGTCTTCGCGCAGTTCGCGCTCTTCCCGCGATAATTTGGTTTCCAGGGAGTCAATCTTCTTCTCAAAACGCGCTTCTACCTTATCGGCTTCCACTTCCGCTTTTTCAGCGGCCGCTTTTTGACACTGCTGGGCGAATTTCTCGTCGGAAACATCCGGCCCGGCATACACTTTCAGCGTCTCGTTGGCTTTGACGATGACTTCTGTGCCCCGGTAGACCCAATCCACGAAATCGGTTTGCAGTGTGCGCACGATTTTGGCGTCGGCTAACGGCTCTTCAATCGCGGCGAAACGGCCGTCCCGCACCGGCTGCCTATCCAAATCCCGTTCATCAATGGCAGCAACCAGATAATCATCCCAACGCACCGCGCCGCGCCGATCTGGTTCGATGACCAGCGCCGTGCGCTGCATGTCTTGATCCAAATTGTATTTTCGGTTCAAGAAGCGCACATCGGCCTGGGCTAACAAGACAGGACGATAGAGGATACCGCGGGAACGGCCGTCGCCCCCCGCTTGCGATAATGTCAAATTATTGGGCAAGAAATACTCCGCCACCCGCCCCGGAACGGCCGGACGCGATTCTGTCCCTGGCAAGTCGGGTTCTGGGGATTGTGGGCTGGGGGCTGGTTCCTGGGGACTGGGCATTTGGGATTGGAGATGGGAAGTCGGAGGTGGAGTCGCAGCGATGGATGACGGACGACGGACGACGGATGACGCCCCCGCCAGCGCATTCAACGCTGGAATTTGCGCCCGCGTCGCCGGGCCGGCCAGATAATTCATCGCCCAGCGCGTTTGGAACAGCTCGGGATGTTTTTCATGCACGTTTCGCAGCAAGAATACCCGCTTGCCGATGGCCGAAATCAGATTGTCGTATTCACGTCGATCCAGTCCGGCTCCGGCGGCGCTGCTCAAGCCATCCAGCAAACGCTGCTTATCCTGGTCGGTGCCCAGCTTGCCGATAAACCAGGTGCCGGCATTGGAGAGGGCTTTGTAATCAATATCTACCGGGTTTTGTGTCGCCAAGACCATGCCAACGCCAAAAGCGCGGGCTTGCTTCAGCATCCGCAGCATCGGCTCCTTCGATGGCGGATTGCCGGTCGGCGGCAAATAGCCAAAGATTTCATCGAAGTAGACCAACGCCCGCAGCGAGGTCGTGCCCTTCTGCGTCCGCATCCAGCTTTCCACCGCCGAGTAAAGCAGTGTCACGAAGAACATGCGCTCCTCATCGTTGAGATGGGCGATGTAAAAGATGCTGTGGCGCGGGCTGCCGTCGGGATGGTAAAGCAGACTGGCGACATCGAGCGGCTCGCCCTCGATCCAGGTTTGGAAGGCGGGGGCGGCCAGAATGTTGTTGAGACTCATCGCCAATTCGAAGCGATCTTTTTCGGGGAAGAAGCGATTGATGTCGAAAACGCCTAATTTCTCGAAGGGCGGCGCCTGCACCTGCATAATCAATTCGCCCAAATCCAGGTCTTGCCCCTGGCTCCAGGCCGTCTCGAAGAGGTTGGCGAGCAGGATGTGTTCGCGGGAGCGCACCGGATCAATATCTTTAAGGCCAGTGAGACCGAGAACGGCCGTAACCGTGCCCGATATTTTCTCTCGCAGCAGCTCTTTATTTGCCTCCCAAGGGATGGCCGGGGCTTGCAGCGAGGCCAAAATGCTGACGGGCAAGCCAGCGTCGGAACCGGGCGTGTAAATGGCGAAGCGCACGCTGTCATCCAATTTTTGGATGCGTTCCGGCCCAATCTCCCATTTGTCAAGACCGTTGCGCCATAAAGCGGCCGTGTCCGCCGCCGCCTGCTCCACCGATTTGTCGTCGCGCCGTGCATCGTCGGCGTTAATCCAGGGCTGGAAATCGGCCGGGGCCAGGTTGGGGAAATGGAGCAGGGCGTTGGTGATGTCGCCCTTCGGGTCCACCATCAGAGCGGGGATTTTGTTGAGCGCCGCTTCTTCCAGCAAGTCCAGGCAAAGGCCGGTCTTGCCGGATCCGGTCATGCCCACCACAACAGCGTGGGTAGTCAGATCGTCGGGATCATAGAGGAGCGGGTCGGCGCCAGTTTCGCCGGTTTGGGGATCGGCCGTGCGGCCCAGGTAAAATTTGCCATCTGTATCAATCATGGGTATGCCTCCGTGCGTCAAGTTTAGCGTAATTAAGGCGCGGTGTCATCCTGATGGCGAGCAGATTCAAGACAACTCTACGGAGTTTTCCATTCTTGTTCTCAAACGGCCGTTTTGCCCACAAAAAAGACCGGATCGATTGGGAATCATCCGGTCTTTCTTCATCAATTAGCTGTCGTGCCTATCCTGCGCCGCTGGCCCCGCCGCCGGCCGCGCCAGCCCCGGCCGCGCCCGCCGCCGCGCCGCCCGCCGATGAAGAGGCGGCCGACATGGCGGCAAAGGCGGCCATGCTCTGCGCCGGATCGCTGCTGGGCAGCGCATGGAAGTAAGGCGGCAGGTCTGTCCAACCGGCCTTCTCAAAATAGCGCACCCACTGGGGCAGCAGGCCAAAAGCGGCGGCGTAAGGCAGATATTTGTGGAACATGTTGGGGCTGTCAACGGCCGCTTTCCCCTTCGTTACTTTTTTCAGGTAGTCGGCAAACTGTTCCCATTCCGCTTTGAGGGCGGCGGCCTGATCGGTAAGGGGAGTGATGAAGGAGGAGGAAACGGCCGTTATCACGCCCAATAACATCAAACTCCCGCCAACGGCCAACGCCGCCGAACCAAAGTCGCTCATCACCGCCACCAAAACCAGCGCCGTTACGCCAACAGCGAGCAGTAAAAGCCCGGAAAAAATCAGGCCGTTCCGGGCGCGGCTGCGCTGCGGACTGAACCAGTCAGACAGTTTCAGTTCCATCTTGCCCGTTTCGGTGAATGCCTTCCAGCGGCGCGAGGTGACGACGCCGCTTAAATCGGAGAATTTGATCGTCTTGACCGGCCCTTTTTTGGTCGTGAACAGCAAATCAAGCAGAGCCTCTTCGTGAGGCTGCGGGTTAACCGGTTCGTCAAGGAGTCGGATGAGGAAATCATGCTGGCGATACCACTTTTTTTCCGGCGATTCGTCAATTTCCAGCACACCCTGTTCGGCCAAACCGAAGAGCGCTCCCAATGCGCTGGCCCAGGTAGGATTGGCGTCTTGGGTCAACAGCGTTCCGGCAATGCCTGGGGACAGTTTGGTTGGCGGTTCGTAGGCGATATTTTGGCTAT
>JANTGY010000143.1 GCA_024762695.1 Anaerolineae bacterium | reverse complement strand
AACAGCCAGATAAGTTTTACATTATCACTAAAGGGATGGCCGAGGTGCTGCTGCAAGAGCCTGACGGCCAGCAAATTGTGGTGGCCCGCTTGCGGAGTGGCCAATACTTTGGCGAAATTGCTCTTTTGCGCGGCGGGGCGCGTATTGCGACGGTGCGGGCTAACACAGAAACGGCCGTTGAAGTTGCCGCCCTCGACAAAGAAACTTTCACCGAATTGCTGGGTACGTCTCCCATTGTCCGCGATGAAATCAACCGCATCGCTGGACAGCGTGCTGCTGAAACGGAAGAAAAGCGTAAAAATGGAAGCTGATAGATTGTATATGTATTGGCTGTTGTGATGATAAAACGCGACTCAAAAGCACATAAAATTATCCGCTCCATTTTACTTCTTATTTTATTGTCTTGGGGGCTTATGGGACTTTGGATGTTATTTCAGGAATGGTCGCCAAGCAGAACAATAACGGAGACTTCAGGAATTTCATTGCTTTGGAGCAGAAAACTTGATAGTAACATAAATTCGGAACAGGCTCAGATTTTTTCGCCATATGACGGGAGTGTTATTTTGCATGCAAACGATTTCCTTCTGTCGTTTGACATAATAGATGGTAGAGTATTATGGAAAACTGAGGTTCCTTCTTCCGTTGTTGTTCGTTTTTATGACAACAAACTGTTTGTAACTTCAAATAAACAATCAGAAATGGCACCTACAACAATTGACCAGTATACATATTATTGCAATGCCGGTTCCAGAGTGTCGTTATCTACTTATGATGCTCGAACAGGGGAGCAATTATGGAAGTATCGATACAATGGTGTCTATTCTTCTGATTTGAAAATTAGTGAGCAAGATGCCTATTTATTTGGCTCTGGTGATCATGGGGCAACTCGTTCCCTTGCTCAAGTGAATGTTAATACAGGAGAACTTCTTATGTTCACTTGTGCTCGTAGGTATGAAGATGAAGAAATCCTTTCGATTCCAGACAGCGAGGCAGTTACGGGAGATTATCTTTCCACGATTTGGGATGAGAGTGATGTGCGTTCTAGAGAATATGAGTGGACATCCATCATAGATAGTAATCGTTTGACTATATTGAATGGAAGTAAAGAGATTCTTGGGGCTATAGAATTTGACGGGTTTAGATTAAATCAGCATGGGGTTGGCATTGCTATATTTGACGACATCATTGTGGTGTATTTGAGTGACAGTCATCAATTATTTGGGTTTCACTTCGACTAAACAAAATGCTGGGCGGGTGATTGTTGAAATGTTTAATGGAGATTTTTCATGAGACTTAGACCGCGCTGGCACAAAGTATTACGCGATCTGTGGGGGAACAAAATCCGCACGATTTTGGTTGTGCTATCCATTGCTATTGGCGTTTTTGCCATTGGCATGATTATTGGTACGCAAAATCTGCTGCAGGACGATCTTTTCATCGCCTGGAATGCAACCAATCCCTCTAACGCAACGTTGTACACTGACCCATTTGACGCCGATTTTTTGCATACTATTCGTCGATTAGACGGCGTGTCGGTTGTTGAAGGGCGGCGCAGTTTTACGCTTCCCATCCAGGTTGGGCCGGATGAATGGAAGCAAATGAATGTGCTGGTGGTAGACGATTTTGAGACGATGCAATTGCACACGATTACGCCGGTCAGCGGGGAATGGCCGCCGTCGGAAAATGGGCTGCTGGTTGAACGGGCTTCTTTGGGGCTGTTGAATACCGAGGTGGGGGAAACGGCCGTTGTCGAAACCGCCGCAGGTCGTCAGCAAAAATTAACTATTTCCGGCATTGTGCATGACATTAACACCAATCCAGCCCCGTTTACCGGCCAACCCAACGGCTACATCAACCAGGAAACGTTGGAACAGTTAGGCTACACGCCCTATTTCGATGAATTAGCGCTGCAAGTCGAAGGCGATCAGACCGATAAAGCCCACATCGAAGCCGTTGTTGATGTGGTTGAAGCCAAAATAGAGAAAAGCGACCGCACCGTTTACTTTGCCCAGATACCAGAGCCAGGCGAGCATCCGGCGCAAGAGGTCATCAATCCACTGTTGGCGATTTTGGGCGTGTTGGGCATCTTGTCGTTGGGCGCCAGCGCTTTTCTGGTTGTCAACATCATCAACAGCTTGCTGGCCCAGCATACCGAGCAAATTGGCATCATGAAGGCCATCGGCGCCCGGCGCGGCCAGATTATGAGCATGTATTTCATGACCGTCATCCTGTTTGGCCTGCTGTCATTGTTAGTCGCGGTTCCGTTAGGCGGATTGGCCGCTTATGCGCTCACTTCGTACATGGCCGATCTGATCAATTTTGATTTGATAGGTTTTCGGATTCCGGCGCAAGCTTTGATTACGCAAACGGCCGTTGCCATCCTCATTCCCGTTGCTGCCGCCTTGTTCCCCGTTATCCAGGGCGGGCGGCTAACCGTGCGCGAAGCGTTAGGCGAGCAAGGATTGGGCAAAGGGCAGTTTGGCTCCCATTTCCTGGACCGTTTCGTTACCTGGCTGACCAGCGCCGTCATGAAACTGTCACGGCCGATGCAAATTTCCTTACGCAACACCATCCGCCGCAAAGCGCGGCTGCTCCTTACCCTCTCCACATTGACGCTGGGCGGAGCCATTTTTATTGGCGTTCTCAGCGTTCACGCTTCCTTGCTGGCAACTTTGGACGACGCTCTGGCCTACTTTAACTATGATGTGGAGGTGCGGTTTGCCCAGGTGCATCGCATCGAAGAAATTGAGCGGGAAGCGCAGCAGGTGGCTGGCGTTACGGCCATTGAAAGCTGGACGGTCGGTTCGGCGCGGCCTGTTGCTGTAGACGGCCGTGAAGGCGAGAGTTTTGCGCTGGTGGGAACTCGTTACGACACCGAATTTATTAAACCCATCCTGCTGGAAGGGCGTTGGCTGCTGCCCGACGACCAAAACGCGGTCGTGCTTAACTCGCTGGTTCTCAAAGAGGAGCCAGACATCAAACTGGGCGATACCATCACCTTAAAATTAGAAGGGCGCGAAATGGAATGGCAAGTTGTCGGCATCGTTCAGGGGATTTTGACGGGCGGCATCGGCTACGCCAACCAGGAATTTTTAGCCCGCGAACTGCGCTTTGTCGGCCGTTCTGGCTGGGCGTTGATTATCGCCGATCAGCACGACGCGGCCTATCAACAAGATTTGGCCCGCCGTCTGAAAGAGCATTTTAATGATGCCGGGATGCGTGTAACCAACGCCTCGGCCATTGCCGAAACGCGCGAGATCATCGAGACACAGTTCAACATTATCGTCGTGTTGTTAGCCGTCATGGCCGTGCTAATTGCGCTTGTCGGCGGGTTGGGCTTGATGGGGACGATGAGCATCAATGTGTTGGAACGCACCCGCGAAATTGGCGTTATGCGCGCCGTTGGCGCCTCTGACGGCTCGGTCTTGCGCATTGTCTTGGTAGAAGGCGTTTTAATCGGGATAATAAGCTGGTTAATTGGCGGCTTATTAGCCTACCCAATGGGGCAATTGCTGAGTAATATTGTGGGAACGTCGTTATTGGAAAGTCCGTTGAACTACCATTTTGCCATCAACGGAGCAATTGGCTGGTTGGCGGCGGTTGTGTTAATCGCCTCTTTAGCCAGTTTCTTACCGGCGTGGAATGCGTCCCGCTTAAGTGTGCGGCAAATTTTGGCGTATGAGTAGCGAGTGGGCAAGTATGCAAGTGGCAGGTATGCAAGTGGCAGGTATGCAAGTGGCAGGTATGCAAGTGGCAGGTATGCAAGTGGCAGGTATGCAAGTAGGCAAGTAACCTGCACAGATGCAGACCTGCAAACTTGCAAACCTGCAAACCTGCAAACCTGCAAACTTGCAAACCTGCAAACCTGCAAACAGGAGTTTTGAATGAACGTAAAACGGCTTTTAATAGGCCTGTTTGTGATTATTGTTTTGGCTGGGGGCGGGTTTTTTGCCTACCAGCAGTTTTTTACGTCGGAGCCGGAAAGCGAGGCGACGGCCGTTGACGTGAACAGCGTGTCAGTGGATACCGGCCTGGACGTGGTTTCCGCAGAAGGCCAGATTGTACCTTTGCGCGATGTTTCCCTGGCGTTCCAGGTTCCGGGACAGACGGCCGAGATTTTGGCGGCGGTGGGCGATGTTGTCGCTGCCGGCGCTCCGTTGGTACGTCTGGATGCCGCCGACCAAGAAATCGGATTGGAGCAAGCGCAGGCTGGTTTGATTCAGGCCCAGGCTAATTTGGAGACGGCGCGAGCGGGTGTGTTGGGTGCGGAGACGGCCGTTTCTGCCGCCCAGGTAGGCATTTCCGCCGCAGAAGCCAATTTGGCCCTGGTCAAAGCGGCCGCATCGGCTGAACAAGTCGCTCTCAGCGAAGCGAGCGTGGATGTGGCCGACGCCGGGGTCAGCCAGGCCGCCGGCAGCCGCGACGCCGCATTGGAAGCGGTCGCCGACGCCCAAATTCGGGCCGCCGAAGCTCAACTGCGCGCGGCGCAGTCCGCCCTCACCCCCATCCAGACGGCCTACGACCAAATTACGGGCAACGAAGTTGAAGGGGACGCGCGCATTCAAGCTGAGCTGCAATTAAATGCCGCCCGCGCCCAGGTGGCTGCGGCGCAGGCTAAGTTGGACGAGTTGACCGCCGGCGCGACGGAAGCGGAGCGACGGGCGGCGACGGGCGGCGTGGCGGCGGCGACGGCGCAGCGCGCCGCCGCGCAGGCCCAGCTTGATTTATTGTTGGCTGGCGCCAAGCCGGAGCAAATTGCAGTGGCTGAAGCGGGCGTGGCCCAAGCGCAAGCGGCAGCCGTCGAGGCGTCGTTGGGATTGGAACAGGCTGAGTTGGCGGTTACTCAGGCAGAAACGGCCGTCGCTCAAGCGGAAACGGCCGTTGCTGTTGCCCAGGAAGCCCTCGACAAGATGACCTTAACCGCGCCTTTTGCCGGCATGGTCGGCGATATTACCGTTGAATTGGGCGAACTGGTCGCGCCTGGCGTTCCGGCCGTTGTACTAGCCGACTTTAGCGGCTGGCAAATCAAGACCACCGATTTGACAGAGTTGGATATCGTGGCCGTCGAGTTGGGGCTGCCCGTCAGCGCCACAATAGACGCGCTCCCTGGCGAGACGCTCAACGGAACTGTTAGCGATATTGCTTCCGCGGCCAGCATTGTGCGCGGCGATGTGACTTATGTTGTGACCATTGATTTGGAAGACCGCCCCGACCTGCCATTACGTTGGGGGATGACGGTTTTCGTGAATGTGGATGTGGCGGAGTGAATGCGATGAATAAAAAACAAATGCTCGTGGGATTGGCGGTCATAATTGCTGTTTTGGCGGCCGTCTCATTGATTTTTCAACCTTTTGGACGTTCTGAAGCGGTATCTGCGGCGGCGATTGATGGGGAAAGAGCGGTTGTCGCTGGCAGCGCTGCCGTCCAAACAGCGAACGATTCTGTCTCTGCCGAGGGCGTGGTGACGCCGCTGCGGAATGCCAATTTATCATTTATGATGGGCGGCGTTGTGGCTGAAATTGTGGCTGAAGAGGGAACGGCCGTCGCCCCCGGCGACCCTATATTGCGGTTAGAAGCGGCCGATTTGGAGCTGGCTGTGCGCCAGGCCGAAAATGGCATGGCGACGGCCGGTAACAACTTGTCATTGGCGATGGCGCAGTTAGAGTTAGCCCAGGCGCGTGTAGAATCGGCGGCAATTGGCGTGACGGTCGCACAGGCTCAACTGGATTTGACGAAAGCCGGGCCGCGCCCTGAAGAGATAGCCGCCGCCGAGCAAAACGTAGCTGCCGCTGCGGCCGGCATCGCTCAGGCCGCTGGCAGCCGCGATGTCGCCTTGACGATTTCTGACGCCCAAATTCGTGAAGCCGAGGCCGGCGTAGCCAGCGCCACAGCCGATTTGCGCCAGGTCCAGGATGGGTATGACGCTATCATTGACGCCTGTTTTACGCTGCCCGACGACACCGAGGTTTGCCCGCTTTATGGAACGGTGGAAGAGAATACCCGCGCTCAGTTGGAGATTGCCCAATTGCAGTTGAGCGCGGCGCAGGAAGGATTGGACGCACTGTTAGCTGGACCAACAGCCGCGCAGCAGCGGGCGGCCAGCGGCGGGGTGGCTGTCGCTTCGGCTAACCGCGATCTGGCCCAAGCCCAGCTTGATTTATTATTGGCTGGGGCGACGGCCGAGCAAATCCGATTGGCTGAAGTGGGAGTCGAACAGGCTGAGTTGGGACTTGAACAGGCCCAAACTGCCGTTACCCAGGCGGAAGCGGCCGTGACCCAAGCAAACGCCGGCGTCGCTCAAGCCGAAGCTGGATTGAGCGCGGCGCAATCCGCGTTGGCGCGCATGACGCTCACCGCGCCGTTTGCAGGCACAGTGGTTACCGTTCTTGTAGATGAAGGCGAGTTAGCTTCCTCTGGCATCCCTGTCGTTGTTTTGGCCGATACGAGCGGCTGGCAAGTGGAAACGACCGACCTCACTGAACTTGATGTGGCCGCTATTGCCGTTGGCGATTCGGCCGAGGTGCGAATTGATGCCATTGACGATGAAGTGTTGACGGGAACGGTGATGGAGATTGCGGCCGTGTCTACGCTGACGCGCGGCGATGTGACTTATGCAGTTACGGTGGGATTAGATGAAAATGCGCTGCCTTTACGTTGGGGAATGACGGCGTTTGTGGATGTGGGCAAGTAGATAGGTTTGCAGGTGGCAAGTTTGCAAGTGGCAAGTTTGCAAGTGGCAAGTTTGCAAGTGGCAAGTTTGCAAGTGGCAAGTTTGCAGGTTAAGAGCGGCGTTTTCTTTTAGAAAGCGTCGCTCTTTTTTTAGGCGGATTGAATTTGGTTGCGGATGATGCCAATGTTTTCGATTTCGCATTCAACCACATCGCCGGGGCGCAGAAATTCGGGCGGGGTGCGGGCGAAGCCGACGCCGCTGGGCGTGCCGGTGGCGATGATGTCGCCGGGCAGCAGGGTCATGCCCCGCGACAGGTACGCAATGATGGTGGGCAGATCGAAAATCATATGCCGAGTGTTACTGTCCTGCTTGGTCGCGCCGTTAACGCGGCTGGTAATGCGTAGATTGTGTGGGTCGGGAACGGCGTCGGCTGTTGTCAACCAGGGGCCGATGGGGCAGGAGCCGTCCAAACTTTTGCCTTTGAAGAACTGTTTGCCCCCTTTTTGCAGATCGCGGGCGGAGATGTCGTTGAGGACGGTATAGCCGTAAATGTATTCCATCGCTTGTTCGCGGGGGATGTTTTTGCCCGGTTTACTGATGACGATGGCTAGCTCAGCTTCCCAATCAATTTGCTCGGAAACGGCCGTGTCAAAAGGGATGTCGCCGTAAGGGCCGTTAACGGCCGTTGTCGCCTTCGTAAACACGATGGGCAGCTTGGGCAGTTCTTTAATCTCAAACCCCTTGGCATTGGCTGATTCAGCGGCGTGTTCGGCATAATTCCAGCCCAGGCACATGATGTTGCGCTGCGGGTTGGGGATGGGAGAGAGTAGTTTGACGTCGGCGAGGGGGAGGGCGGGGACGGCCGTTTCGCTGTGTTGTCGCGCCTGGGCCAGCCCGTTATTCCCCATTTTGATGAGATCGAGCAGGGTGGGGGCGATGGCGCTTAAATCTATGACGGCCGTTCCCTTCACCGCGCCAATTTTTGTTTGTTCGTTGTGTTGGTAAGTGATTAGTTTCATGAAAATCTCAACTTTAGTCATTGTGTGAACGGGTGGGACCAGGGAGAAAGTCTCCCTTCACCCCATCACCCGTTCACCCCTTCATCTTTAACGTCGTCCCACAACTGGCGCAATTCTCCGGCCAACCCACACTTCCTCTTTGAACTGCGGATTGCTGGCCGAAGCTACAAAATAGGTCACGCCTTGCACAGTCGGCCGTTTTTGCAGCTCGCGCCAGAACTCCAGATATTCCATCCCTTTGCGGAATGTGGATGTTCCGGCTTTGTTATTGCTGGCTTCTGTGACCCAGATAGGCTTGAAGCGGAAACGGCTGATGTAATCATCCAGCACATCCAACGCCCGCGCCATGGGGTAGACGCTTGACCAGTAGAGATGTACGCCTAGACCATCGGCCGCATCTACAGCGGCGCGGCTGGCTTCAATAAAGCGAATGTGGTCTTGTTTCAAGTTGCCCACATCGCTGCCGGGCGAAAGACCGGGATAGATGAAGCGCTGTCCTGGCATCTCCTGCCGGTAAAGCCGCAATACTTCCAGCCACCATTGGGCAAAAGTGGCCCCATCCGACCAGGAGGTGAAGAGACCTTCTGGCCGTAAATTGGTTTCGTTGTGCAGTTCGATGACGACATCTTTGCCTTTTAGCAGGTTCATCGTGCGCTTAACATCGCTGATAGTGTCGTTGAAGAACTGGTTGGGGCGGATGTTGCGGCCGCCAAAATCAAGGAAAGCCCGCACGATCCAACTGGCATTGGGTTGGGCCTTAACCAACTTCTTGATGGCGTTGGGGTCGTGGAAAGAGAGCAGTTTGATGATACCGGGACGCATGACGCCGATTTCGCTGATTTCGGCGTCGGAAATGCCGGGATCGGCCGAAGCATGGATGCCGATTTTGGCGCTGCCGAAAGGCTTGGGATCGGGGTCGGGCTGCGCTGGCTCTTCGGTGGTGTCGGTGATGGGGGCTGTGCCGAAGGGAGCTTGCAAAATGTCGTCGTCCACGCGCACGGGCGTGTATTCGCCTTGGGCGGGGCCGGTGGCGATCATGCTGGCGTTGGCGGGCACGAAGCCGATGTTTTTGGCGTTACGCCGGGGTGCGTCGCGTAAATTGATGCCATAGGGGCCGGCAACGGCCGTGTTTCCCGAAACCGTCACCTGGGTCGAAAAGGCCCAGCCGGGCGTGGTGTCGTGAATGGGCAGTTCAGGCGCTGGCGGGGGCGGTGTGTCGCCGGGCAGGGGGGCGGGTTGTTCAATCGTCGGAACTGCGCTGGGGATATTGAGCACATCCTCGCGCCGGGCCAGAACCGGCGTGTACTCCCCTTTGCTTTTGCCGACGACGGTGGCGGTTGCTCCGCCTTTGAGCAGGCCGATGTTTTGGCTGGCGCGGCTGGCGCGATTGCGTAAGTTGATGCCAAATCGTCCTACGACCGCCTGCGTTCCTGTGACGGTCAAATAAGGCGTCCAGGCCCATCCCAAATAGGTGTTGGCGGGCGGCTTGGTCTCTTCTGGATCGGGAATAACTGGCGGTTTGTCGGGTAAATTGACCGGCCCTTGAAAATCGGTGCGGCGCACGCGGACGGGCGTGTATTCGCCCACTTTGATGCCTAGAGCGGTGACGGAACTGCCCCCTTTGACTAGACCGATGTTCTTGCCGCTGCGATTAGGCGCGTCGCGCAGGTTGATGCCATATTGACCAACGACGGCTTGTGTGCCGGTGCGGGTGAGGTAAGAACTGAAGGCCCAGCCGTCTACGGTGGCGATGGTTGGCGGCGGCGGTGGGTCTGGCGGCGGCGGGGCGGGCGGTTCGTAGTTGGCGAGGGCGCTTTTGGGAACCTGGACGGGGGTGTACAGTCCTCTTTTGGCGCCGGTGACGATCATGATGGTTCCGCCGGGGACGAGGTCGATGAGACGGCCGTTTACCCGCGCCGTTTCTCGTAAATT
>JANTGY010000142.1 GCA_024762695.1 Anaerolineae bacterium | reverse complement strand
CACACCCTTGCCGCCAGCAGCCCTTCCGGCCACCATTTCATTCACCGTCGCCGCCGACCCTGACCCCACAGCCACAGCGCTAAAACGAGATACGGTAACGCCAACGGCCGTTTCCCCAACCCTGTAGAACTCACCACGCATGTAGCCAATGATTGGCGCATGAATCTGGCCGGTTTGAACGCCCTGATTAATCACCTCGACTCTCAAGCAATAAACGATACCCCAAAATCATAAAAATCTATATCAAATCTAAATAACTTCTAAATCAATCCTTTTCAACATTTTGTTAACGTTATCAACATGAAAGCGGAACACATTTTACTTTCCCGCTTTCCTTTGGAGAAACAAAATGTTGCAAAACATCAGTGGAACGCAAACAAATATGGCCGGGGCGCTTTCCCTAAACGACTATGCCCCTATTTCATTGTCGAAAATGGCCGGTGTTGCCTTGCAAAATCGCACTGACACGAAATATGTGTTGTCGGTGAACATGTTGCAGCAAATTATGCCGCAGTTGGCTGATGATTATTCGGCATTGGTTGTCAATGGGCAGCGTTTGAGCGCGTACCGCACCCTGTATTTTGATACGCCCCAGTTCGATCTCTACCACCGGCACCATGCTGGTATTCTCGACCGCTACAAAGTGCGCTCCCGCGAATATGTGGCGTCTGATCTGGCTTTTCTGGAAGTAAAGCACAAGACGAACAAAGGGCGCACGATTAAAGAGCGGGTGCGGACGCCGGAATTGGTCGGTTCAATTTATGGCGATTCGGCCAAGTTCCTGCAAGACACCTATCCCTACGATGCCGTCCAATTACAGCCAAAATTGTGGGTGGAGTATTCCCGCATTACCCTGGTCAGCCGTCATCGCCAGGAGCGCGTCACGATTGATGTGAATCTCAGCTATTCCTGGAAGGATAAAACGATCAGTCTGCCCCATATCGCCATCATTGAGGTAAAGCAGGAAGGCTTCTCGCACCAGTCTGATATTAAACGGCAGCTGCACCAGCGCCATATTCGCTTGACGGGATTTAGCAAATATTGCGTCGGCATTAGCCTGATTTATCCGGAACTGAAACACAATAACTTCAAATCCAAACTACGCCTGGTTGAAAAACTGGCACAAGAACAATCTCATGTTTACCTCAACTGAACTACTCTTAGGCTTTGCCGCTAATTTATTCGTGGCACTCATCATTGTACGCTTCATCTACTATCCGGTGAAGCAAAATAAAAATTATGTCTTCACGTTTATCGCCTTTAACACGATTATCTATTTTGTCATGAGCTTGCTGACGACGATTGAGCTAAGCGTAGGCGCTGGCTTTGGCTTGTTTGCCATCTTCTCGGTGCTGCGCTATCGCACCAATCCGATGCCGGCCCGTGATATGACGTATCTGTTTATCTTGATTGGTCTGCCGGTGATTAATTCCAGTCTGTTGGCCGGCGCGGGCTGGAGTGCGGTGCTGATTGCCAATACGGCCGTTATCACCGTCCTCTACCTGCTAGAAAATGGCTGGGGCTTTCATTACGAACAATCACAGCGCATCACTTACGAGCGCATCGAACTGATCAAGCCGGAAAACTACGATCTACTCCTGAACGATTTATGTGAACGCACCGGTCTGCCGATCAAGCGCATCGAAATTGGGAACATCAATTTCCTCAGAGATTCGGCGGAAATCAAGGTGTTTTACGACGATCCCGCTCAGCGCGGCTGGGATCGGGACGACAACGTGTATTTGATTGAGAATGAGGCAACGGCCGTTACATCCTAAACAGATAACACATATCTACTGTAGGGGCGATCCTTGTGGTCGCCCAATTGGGCAGGCACAAGGCACTGCCCCTACTCCTGATGGCAAGGAAATAATCATGAAACAATTAAAACCACTATTCTTAATCACGGTCATCATCCTGTTGGGCTTATTGAGCGCCTGCAGCACAGTCGAATCAAATACAGCTATGGAAACAACAGCCAGCATAACCACCAATATCGAAGAGCCAGGCATCATCGAGTTGGTAGAAGAAGATGAAACCATCACAACGGACGAAAGCGACGAAATCGCCCGTCCCGACGGCTGGAGCGACGAAACACACAGCAAATCGGCCGATCCCAACTACGAGGTCGTCTTCCCCGAAGATGAGGTCAATACCATGACCATCACCATCTCCCCCGACGACTGGCAGGCGATGCTCGACGACATGACCGCCACTTACGGCGAATTAGGTAGCAGCAGGCAGGCGGGCATTCCTGGCGGCGGCCAACGCGACCCAGGCGCTCCTGCAGGCGGCCCTGCAGGCGGCCCCGGCGGTGGGCCAGGCGGTATGGGCGTTCCCGGTGGTCAGGGGGCCGCATTTGGCGGCGATTTCACAACCGAAAACCCAATTTGGGTAGCCGCAACAATCGAATTTGAAGGCAATACGTGGACGGATGTAGGGGTCCGTTTCAAAGGCAACTCTTCACTGATGAATGCCTGGTCCAGCGGCTCGCTGCAACTGCCATTTAAGCTCGATTTTGACGAATTTGAGGATGAAAATCCGGCCATTGATGATCAACGGTTCTATGGTTTCAAGCAGTTGTCGCTGTCCAACAACAGCAACGACAACACTTTTATGCGTGACGCTGTTGTTTCCGACATCATGGCCGAAGCGGGTATCGCCGGCGCGGAAACGGCTTTTTACGAGCTGTATGTTGATTATGGTGAAGGGCCGGTAAGCTTTGGTTTGTACACGATGATTGAGGTGATTGACGATACCGTGATCGAGCGCGTGTTTGGCAGTGATGACGGCAATATCTACGAGGCGGATGGCACGGCCGTTTCCCTGGCCGCAGGCACATTCGACGGCATCAGCGCCAGCTTCCAAAAAGAAAACAACGAAGACGAAGCCGACTGGAGCGACATCGAAGCGCTGTACACCGCCCTGCACGCCGACACCCGGCAAACGGACCCTGACGCCTGGAAAGGCGGCCTGGAAGCCGTCTTCGATGTGGATACCTTTCTGAAATGGCTGGCAATCAACACCGTCATCGAAAATTGGGATACCTACGGCGCGATGCCCCATAACTTTTACCTGTACAACAATCCCGAAACGGGCCAGCTCACCTGGATTCCCTGGGACCACAACGAAGCGCTTAGCGAGGGCAAGCGCAGCAGCATGACGTTCAGCATGGATGCCATCGGCGACGAGTGGCCGCTCATCAGCTACCTGTTGGCCGACGAGGCGTATTACACGGCGTATGTCAATTATGTAGACGAAACTATCAACACCGTGTTTGTGGCTGACGAGATGGCGGCGAAATATCAAGAAATCGCCACTCTCATCGAACCCTACGCCATAGAAGAGATTGGCGCTGATGCGTTCGCCCAGGCTGTACAGGCGCTTATTGACCACACCTATTCTCAAGTTGCCGAAGCCGAAAGCTTTGCAGCGGGTGGTGGGTAGCAGGCAGCGAGCGGCGGGGAAGAAAAACGCGCCATTGGCCACTCGCCTTCCCCCAATTTTGGATTACACTATGGATATGAAAACGATTCTTGTTGTGGATGATAAAGCCAATGTGCGTATCATGCTGCGTGAATATTTGACCGAGCAGGGGTACCGGGTGGTGACGGCCGATAACGGCCGTACCGCCCTCTTCATGGCCCGTGAAGAAAAACCCGACCTGATTCTGCTCGACATCATGATGCCCGAAATGGATGGCACGGACTTTATGCGCATTTACCGCAAAGAAGCCAACACGCCCATCATTTTGCTCACCGCAAAACTGGAAGAAACCGACAAAGTGCTGGGACTGGAACTGGGCGCAGACGATTACATTACCAAGCCTTTTGGAATGCGTGAGCTGCTCGCCCGCGTGCGGGCTGTTTTGCGCCGCGTGGAGCCGGATGAACCAGGGCAGGAACTGCTGCAAGTCGCAGATGTGATACTGGATGTAGACGGCCGTCGCGTCACCGTCGCCGGGCAAGACGTTGACCTTACGCCATCTGAATTTGACCTGCTCGCCATCCTGATGGCCAACCCCGGCCGCGCCTTCAGCCGGCTGGACCTGGTCGAACAACTGCAAGGCATTGCCCTGGAAGGGGCTGAAAAAACCATCAACGTCCACATCCGCAATTTACGCTTGAAAATCGAACCCGATCCGGCCAACCCTCGCTATGTGGAAACGGTTTTTGGCGTTGGCTACCGGTTTTGCAAGGAGTAAACGGTAAGCAGTAATCGGTGATCAGTAAACCGATTACTGATCTAGTACCCCGACACTTTGCCTTCAAAAAGAAATGGGACACAGATGCACACAGAAAAACACGGATAAATCAGCCTAAAAATCTGTGTTCATCCGCGTTAATCTGTGTCCCATTAAAAGTGTAGGGCAGCTAGATTACCGATCATTGGTCACTAACATGCGTTCATCACTACGTCTCAAACTCATCTTCACCTTCTTAATCATCAGCATCGCCGGCACAATATTGACGGCGTGGGTTGTGCGCTTCTCCAATGAGCAGGCATTTGATGCGCTTTTGCGCGAGCAGCAGCAAGATGAGTTTGTTAGCAATGTGCTGGCCTTTTACGAAAGCAATGGGTCGTGGGAAGGAGTAGAGCAGACGTTAGATATTCAATTTTCATCTGAGCCGGGCAATGATCCATCAGAAAAGCCCCCTCCTTTTGCTCTGGCTGATATGAACGGCCGTATCGTCATCCCCACACGACAATTTGCATTAGACAGCATTGTGCCGCCAGATGTGCTGGCCGATGGGATTCCACTGGAAGTGGATGGGATGCAGGTGGGCGCTGTGTTGGTGGACGATCAGCCGCCACCGCGAAACCCTGCTGAAGAAGCATTCGTCGTCCAAACAAATCGTGCGCTGTGGATTGGCGCATTGGGGGCCACGGCCGTTGCCATCGTTTTAGCTGTATTTATGGCGCGAACCTTGGCACGGCCGTTACAAGAATTGTCCCACGCGAGCCGTCAGATGGCCCAGGGCAATTTGCAGCAAACCGTGCCTGTCCGTACTCAGGATGAATTAGGTGAACTGGCTGCTGCCTTCAACCAGATGAGCGCCGAACTGGATCAAGCCAATCAAGCCCGCCGCCAGATGACCGCCGACATCGCCCACGACCTGCGCACGCCGCTCACCGTCCTCTCCGGCTACCTGGAAGCCATGGAAGATGGCACGCTGGCCCCCACACCTGCCCGGCTGGCGCTCATGCAGCAAGAAGTGCAAACCTTACAGCAGCTCGTCACCGATTTACGCACCTTGTCCCTGGCCGACACCGGAAAATTGGCGCTTCACAAAGAACCCACCTCTATTGCCGACCTGTTAACCCAGGTTCACAACACTTTTGTCCATCAGGCCACCCAGCAAGAAATCTCCCTGATTGTCGAAGCTGGCGCCGACCTGCCAGACATTCTCCTCGATGTTGCCCGAATGCGTCAGGTCTTGGGCAACCTGGTCAGCAATGCGCTGCGCTACACGCCCATCGGCGGAACCATCACCCTCGCCGCCAATATGATGGATGACGCATTACGCATCACAATCACAGATACCGGTTCTGGCATTTCCGAGGCCGATCTGCCGCATATCTTCAACCGGTTCTATCGCAGCGACCGCTCACGGCAGGGTGAGGATGGTGAATCCGGTTTGGGATTAGCCATCGCCAAATCGTTGGTCGTCGCCCACAACGGAAATATCGCCGTAACATCGCCTCAGGGAAAGGGTACGACTTTTACGATCTCGCTGCCGGCGTAACGGCCGTTACCCTATACAAACAGCGTTGTGTTTTGCCAGCCCTATTGGGGTCGTTCATCCGCCATTGACAACGATTCGGCAGCCTATTGCCCAAATCGCCAACATCGATGTGGAACGGCTATTGGCGCGACTACAGGGGGCAATCGAAGAAGCACAAGGGCATCAGATATTACGCCCACAGCTTATTGTTAGATCATCGACTGCTCCGGCGCCGTAGTATTTCGCCGAGGAAGTATCATTCAGTTTTCTATTGACAGCGGCGAAAAACTTAAACAGTTTCGCATCAAAGTCAATTCAAATATGTAAGGAGATTTCTGCAGGATTGTATTGACCGGGAGTGTTCCTAACCTCAATTAAATATCTTTTCACCATCCTCTCTGGAAATTTCATACCAGTACAACCTGCGGGCGCTGGCAGAAATCGACGAATGACCCTACGGTCAAATGGGCGCTTACTTGCGACGGGAAGGACTCTACTCATCGCAAATCGTCCAGTGGCGCAAACAAAGAGAAGCTGGGAAATTGGCAGGTTTGTTGCCACAAAAACGGGGGAGGGTCAGCGCTTTTCTTGAAGGCGATAGGAGAGTAGTCTGAATTGCAAATGATAAGATAGAGTGGATGGCTAAACGGGGTGTGTTAAGAGAATGTTGAAACAAACTAATGCAAGGCCGACGCCAAAAGCGCTGGCAAGCGCTCAACATCGCGGCCTAAATGGATGGTGTACGGCGTGGCTTGTTGGCTGAGTTTTTGTAGAATGGTCATGTGCGCGGCGAGCAGTTCGGCATCCCATTTATCGGCGCTTTCGGCCATCAGTTGAGCCAGACAGACGGCTCGGTTTTGTGGCGATAAGACACTTTGTTCGCGCCCTTCGATTCGAGGAAAAGCAACGGCCGTAACCCGCGCCGCCTCCGACCAATTCACAATCTCCAACAAAGCCTGAGTCACATCCGTTTGCCCTTCAATCACTAAATCCCCCACCATGTCGCGCAGTTTAGGCAGCAAATCCAACGTCTTGGGACGAATGCCAATCGCTCCCGGCGAGGCAAAGGCATAAACGCCGTTTGGTCGTTCCTTGAGCAGCAGCACATCGTTAGACAGCAGTTCCCAGCCAGCCAGCAATAAACTTAGCCCGGTTGTTGTCTTGCCACTGCCGGACGGCCCCACGATGAGGAGCGCACGGCCGTCTCGCACCGCCGCAAACGCATGAACGAGAAAGTAACCCCGCCGCCGCAGAAGGGGGGCCAGGCTGGTGAACGTAATGTCCTCGAAACGGCCGTCATCCAATGCTTGTTGCGTCAAAAAACCGCTTGCTGTTGGAATTGTTGTTTGGTTGCCCAGCGGCACATCCACCAATGCCCCATCGAGATAATGCAGCCGCGCCATCTCCCCATCTCCGCGATAGACAGCCAAAACACCGAGATTGTCCTCAAAATAAGGCGGTGAATCGGGCAAAGGGGGCAGCTTCTCAACCAACGACAATTGCAGAACCATATCCGGAGCCGTCACAGCCGAATCAGCCAGCGGCCAGCCCATAAATAGCTGCTGCCATTGCTGGTTAATCGCGGCATTATCACTCGTTAATTGGATAGTCAGGTCGTGTAAAGTGAGAAACATGAAAGGACAGAGTTAGAGCTAGAACGAGAAGTTGGCTCTTCCTCTCGCTCTAGCTCTACCCTCTAGCTTATTGGTTCAGCATCAAATTAATCGCTTCTTCAAACGCTGAGTAGGGCTGCGCGCCAGAAACGAAATTGCCATTGATGAAGAAGGCCGGCGTGCCACGCACGCCCAGGCTGACGCCTTCTTCCAGGTCGGCCATCACAGACGCTTCATACTTATTGCTTTCCATGCAGGTTGTGAAAAGGGCCGTATCCAACCCTAATTGCCCCGCATATCCGGCAAACAACGCCATTGCATTCGATTGGTTGGCCCATTCCCCTTGCGCCGCAAACAGCAAATCATGCATTTCCAAATACGCATCTTGATCGCCAGCGCAGCGCGCCGCCAGCGCAGCTCCCACCGCCTGCGGGTGAATGCTCGTCAGCGGGAAATCCTTGAAAACGTAGCGCACCAACCCCTCATCAATATAATTTTCCTTGATGAAAGGGAATGTTTGCTGGACGTGGCGGCTGCAGAAGGGACATTGGAAATCGGTATATTCCACAATTGTTACCGGCGCATCGGGGTCGCCAATGCTAAACGCATCGCCCACCGGCACATCCACCGGGCCTGATGGCGGGGTAGGTTCCGGCGGCGCCTCGCGCGGCACATACGCTTCCGCCAGTTCGCCAGCTTCTGCCAGACCTACGCCGTACTCAAACAGCTCAAACGGCTGCGCCCCGCTGATGGGGAAGCCGTCAATAAAGAAAGCGGGCGTCCCTTGCACGCCTAGCCGCGAGCCTTCCTCTAAGTTTGCCTGCACCGCATCGTCATATTTACGGCCGTCAATACAAGCCGCATAACTGTCCATATCCAGCCCCAACCCAGCGGCGATGCCCGTCAGAACCTGTGCGGCGGCCCCTTCAGCCCAGGCCGATTGGTTGTTAAAAATCGCGTCGTGCATTTCCCAATAGGCGTCCTGGTCGCCAGCGCAGCGAGCGGCGGCGGCGGCGGCCCGCGCATCAGGATGGATTTGGTCCAGAGGGAAATCTTTAATCATGTAATAAACGCGGCCCGTTTCAATCAAATTCGTAATCATTTGCGGCATCGTTTCTTGCGAATAGCGTTGACAGAACGGACATTGATAATCGGTATATTCCACGATGGTTACCGGCGCATTGGGGTCGCCCAGCGCGGCGGCAAAATTATCGGTGGGGATGGTCGCCGGGGTAGGGGCGACAGCCGGCGCCGCTGGTTCCGGCGGCTGGACGGCTGCGACTTCCCCGTTGAGAGCCGCTTCGATGACCTGATTAAACACAGATAAGGGCTGAGCGCCAATCAGTGGCTGGTCGTTGACAAAGAAACTGGGCGTGCTGCCGACGCCCCGGCTGCGCCCTAAAGCAATATCATCTTCAATGGCCGTGTCATATTTCCCGCTTGATTGGCATTCCCCAAACGCGGCAATATCCAAACCCAACTCTTGGGCATATCCGTTGAAAACGGCCGCAGCGCTATTGTTGGCCCATTCGTTGGGACGAGAAAAAATCGTATCGTGCATGTCCCAGTAAGCGACGGCTCCTTGTTCCCCGGCGCAGCGGGCGGCGTGCGAAGCGGCCGTTGCCTGCGGGTGGATGCTGGTTAGCGGATAGTCGTAAAAAATAGTAACCACCTCACCCTCGGCAATTTGGTTGTCCATCAGGGCGGGCAGCGTTTCGGCCACATATCGGGAGCAAAAAGGGCATTGGAAGTCGGAGAATTCCTCTAAAACCACAGGCGCGCTGCGGTCGCCGCGATAGGGACGGCCGTCTTCCGTAAAGCCCACTTCAATACCATTGGCGTCGTACTCAGTCTCATCGCCGCTAACGGATAATTCATCGCCGCTAACGGATAATTCAATGTTAGATTCAGGCGCGGAGACCACGATGTCTCGAATGGTGTTGCCAGCCGCGTCTTCAATTTCAGAGCCAATTTCAGAGCCAGACGAATCGGCCGGATTTGTTGTGCCCATTGGGCCGCACGCGGTAACCAGGAGGGCTAGCAGGGCAATTAAACTTAGGATGATAGATTGTTTTTTCATAGATAACTCCGATTTTAATTTCAATCCGTCTACTATACCGCGAAGCGGTCTTTTCGCGTATTAACAATGAATAAACGTTTGGGACAGCCGCTTGGAGGCTCACGGTTTTCAGTAGTCGGCTTGTCATGCCTGCGAAGGCAGGCATCCATATTTTGTTACAGGAGAAGATGGATTCCCGCCTGCGCGGGAATGACGACAAAATGGGACT
>JANTGY010000141.1 GCA_024762695.1 Anaerolineae bacterium | reverse complement strand
CACCACGCCGCTGCGCGGCGCCATCAAATGAACGAAAACGGGACACATCTCTTATCTGTGTTCATCCGTGTTAATCCGTGTCCCATTTTCAGAGGAGTTCCCCCTGCATAATGAAAATAGTATGCCATTGTTCGTGGTCAGCCACGTAGTCCGCGGAGTGGCGTTCCGCCAAACGGTACTCCGCGGACTGCGTACCTAACTACAAACGGCTATTTGCAAAGGGAAAATGTGTATGGCGACTGTGACGACTCGACAACCAACTAAATTATCACCCGCCGTAAGAGTGGCTGGCAATACGGCCGTTCTCATCCTCTGGCTCTGGTTATACTGGCCCATCTTCGATTATCTGGGCATCATCTTCTCCCGCGAAGATTTCCGCACCAACCAGATATTGCTCCTCGGCGTCCTCTTCCTCATTGCCGCGCAAGCGCGAAAAGGAGAATTTAAGCTGCGCCTGGATGCCCCACCCCAATTGGCGCGTTGGCCGCTGGCTTTGGCGCTCGGCGGCTCCGCTCTCTATCTACTCGTTGAGCGCTTTTTGGATGTCAACACGATTGCGGCCAGTCTGTTTGGCTTAGCCAGCTATGGACTGTTGGGCCTGTGGTTAGAACCGCGCCGCTGGCGGGGAGGCGTTCCCGCCATCCTGCTGCTCATCGGCGTTTTGCCCTTTGGCGACCACATGCAAACCTTCATCGGCTACCCGATGCGGATTGGGACGGCCGTCCTCATCCGCGATGGGTTAGCCGCCGCCGGGGTGGCCTCATTGGGCGTGGATACGATTTTGGTCTTTGAAAATGGCGTCTCGCAAATTGATATTCCGTGCAGCGGGGTGAAGAGTTTGTGGACGGGGATGTTGTTTTTGATTGCGGCGACGTGGGTGGAGAAACGGCCGTTAAACTGGCGCTGGTTGGGAACGGCCGTCATCTTCTCCGCCCTCCTCTTCATCGCCAATTTAGCCCGTGTTGCCATCCTCGTCATCGTTGGCGAGGTGCTGGGCTGGCGGTTGGCGGCGGAGATGCTGCATGTGCCGCTGGGGGTGTTGGGGTTTGTGATGGCGTGTGTTACGGCCGTTTACCTGCTGCGGCAAGAGGAGACTAGGGACTGGGGACTAGGGACTAACCAATCCCCAATCCCCAATCCCGAGTCCCCAATATGGCTCACCCCTGCCCTCATCCTCGCCATCACCCTCATGGCCCTGCTGTACGCACCGCGCCCGCAAACTGGATTAGCGCAAGAACCACCCGCTTTGGCGTTCCCGGACGAACTCAGCATCGAACCGCTGCCGCTCAAACCCGACGAAATCGAATGGCTCACCCGCGACGGCGCGGCATCGGCCGACCGGATGCGTTTTGAATGGCGCGGCGTTTCTGGTTCCATGATTCTCATCACCAGCAACGCCTGGCGCGCCCACCATCGGCCTGAACGATGCTTCGAGGTGTACGGCCTCACTCTGGACGACAGCCGCGCCCATCTTGTCGCGCCTGATTTTCCGGTCCGGTTGGTTTCGTTGGGCGGCCCCCTCCTCAATCCTCCCCCGGAGGGGGAGGAAGCCAACGCGCCCCTCCCTTCGGGAGGGGCTGGGGGAGGGCTTTCCGCCGCCTACTGGTTCCAATCCGCCAGCCAAACGACGGACGATTACGGGACCCGCATCTGGGCTGATTTAGCCCCGCAGCGGGACAAATGGATTTTGGTTTCGATTTTATTTGATGGGAAAGTCGATCCCCATGATGACGACATTGCTGATTTTTATGAAGCGCTGCATTTAGTGGTTAGCCGAGTTCTTGAATAAGCAAAGTTCTGCTTTGAGCCGGGGCCTGGGAGGCCCCTCTACGATTATTAACGTGTAGAATGGCCTCCCAGGCCCTGGCCCCAAAATGGAGAAAACGATGAAAAACAAACTACGCACATTATTCAACAAACAAGCCTGGGCGGCCGGGCTGTTTTGGTCGTGGAATGTGATATTTTTGGCGTTTATGTTTTTGGGATTTGCGCCGATTGTGCTGCCGGAGATGATGACGGCCGTTCGCAGCAACGACATCCCCGCCTCATTCCTCATCTATGCAACCATTCTGACCCTCATCCCAGCCATCACGGTGACAGTCGGCTTCATTTGGCTGCGCCGCGAGCCGGACAAGTTGTTCGCCTTTGGTTATGGCGTGGAAGGGCCATTGATGCTGGTTTTGGCCATCCGCTTCTTCATCGTGCGCCAAAGCACGCCCGCCGTCGCCCTCATCCTCATCACCGCCGGGCTGGGCGTTCTGGCCTACTTGTGGCAGCTTTTGGACAAGAAGATTGACGAGCGCGGTTCTGCCGCCGTCCATCTCCGATTTGTTGGGCTGACATTGCTCCTCATCGTGGGTTTGTATGCCAGCGTTTGGATCATGTTTTACGTCGTCCCGTTCATCGGCCAGTTGGGGAATATCTTGCAGGAAATCGGCCGTTCCATCTGGCGCGGCCTCACCAATTGGGATTGGCAAACCATCGAATGGCGCATGATTCCCTTTTTCATCCTTTACTTCCCGCTGATGGCCTACACAGCGACATTGTTTGTGCTGATGCCGGTTGCTGTTTCCGTTTTGTACACGCGGGCCTGGTTGGCAAGCGTGCGGGCGTTGGCGGGGCGTTATCAGAGGACAAGGGTTGTTGCAATGGGAACGGCCGTCCTCCTCATCCTGACCCTCCTCGTCATCCAAACCGACAAACAGCCGCAGCAAGACGCCTTTGCCTTGCTGGAAACGCCGCCCGCCTCCCTCGCCGACGCGCAAGCGCTGCTGGCCGACGAAGAAGCCATTCGTGAAGGGCTGCTCAACGCCTATCTGGCCCCCAACCGGTACGTCAGCGCCCAGGGCGAGATGGATCACATTAAATGGATGTACACGGACACCTTCGACATGACCGAAAAGCAGGCGCAAAACGTGCAGCGCTTGTATGAAGGTGTGGCCCGGCCGATTTTGTACAAGCCCGTCCATCCGCCTGAAACCGGGGGCAATCGTTGGGAAAATCGCGTCTTCACGAATGAACCGGCAGAAGCGGCCGAGTTGTACGAGGACTATTTCGATGAGCCGATTGTGGACGGCGAGCGCGAAGCCGTCATTGACGCCGTGCGTTCGACCTGGATGGCCGACCAGGCCCGCGCCAATTGGCAGGCGGTGGATGACCGGGAGATTTTGCTCACCCAGCAAGAGGTCAATATCGTCGAGCATGGCGATTGGGCCGAGGTTGAGCTATACGAAGTGTATCAGAATCAGACCTGGCAGCGGCAGGAGGCAGTGTACTATTTCAGTTTGCCGGAAACGGCCGTCATCACCGGCATCTGGCTCAACGACAGCGAAGATCGGGCCAGCCGTTTCCCCTTCCGCGTCGCGCCGCGCGGCGCAGCGCAGGCCGTCTACCAGAGCCAGGTGCGCCGCCAAATTGACCCGGCGCTGGTGGAACAAATCGGCCCCAGCCAGTACCGCTTCCGCATCTTCCCCATCGAACCAATACGCTGGGATTGGGATGGCGCCAATCGTCGCTCCGAACAAATTGAGGGCGCGCCTATGCACATGTGGCTGACCTACAGCGTCATGGCGGACGGCGACGGCTGGCCGCTGCCTTATCTGGCCGAAAAACGCAATGTGTATTGGAATGATGACACAGTACGGCTCATCAATGACGCGGAAATGGCGGGCGTCAATGAGAAAGTTTGGCTGCCGGAAGCGGTAACGGCCGTTACGCCCCCCCAACCTACATCGCACCAGGCTGTTTTCGATGGGCAAATGATGACGGCGCAGCCGATTACGGCCGTTGCCGGCCCCACACCCAGCGGCGATTTACACTTAGCCGTCGTTCTGGACAGGTCGCGCAGTATGGCTAGTTTGGCAAAAGAAGTCGAAGCGACTTTGTCAGAGCTGGCCGCCTGGGGCAACGTCGACATCTACCTGACAGCTTCTAAACTGCGCGGCGAAGCGCCTTCCCGCACCACGTTAGCCAACTTTGATGCGTCTGATGTCCTCTACTTTGGCGGCCAAAATGCGGCTGAACTGCTGACGCAATTTGATGCTCTGCAACAAGGCGAAACGTATGACGCGGTTCTGGTGATCACGGACGGCACGGGCTATGCGTTGGATGATGGAGAATTGACTATTCCGGTTCCTGACTCGCCGGTGTGGATGGTGCATCTGGACGGCCGTTTCCCCCTCGGTTACGGCGACGCCACCTTAGAAGCCATCCAGGCCAGCGGCGGCGGCGCAGTCGGCTCGGTACAGGAAGCGATGACTCGTTTGTCAGCCAAAGACGGGGCTATCATTGACGGCTATTGGTGGAAGGTTGAAGAGATAGAGCAAGAGATAGAAACAGAGGAAGGCTTTGGGGCGATTGCGGCGCGGCAGTTGATCTTGGCGCAGACGGCCGTCGAACGAGCCAACCTCGGTGAACTCACCACGCTGGATGCGCTGCATGAGATTGCCGTGGAGCAGGGCATCGTCACCCCCTACTCCTCCATGATTGTGTTGGTGACAGAACGCCAGCATCAACTGTTGGATGAAGCGGAGGCAGAAGGCGACCGCTTTGAGCGCGAGTACGAGGAAATCGGCGAGACCAATCAACTCACGGTTACGGGTGTGCCGGAGCCGGAGGAGTGGCTGCTGATTGGACTGGCTGTGGCGATGTTGGGGTGGTTGGGTGTGAACGGCCGTAAAAAGCCACGTCTAGCATAAAACGAGTGTAAGCTCCCAAAACCGGCTCAACGGCAACCTGTTGCCGTTCAATACATCGTAGCCCCCATATATGGGGGTTACGGCTTTATTTTGTCCAAATGCGCTACTTTTAGTACTATTTTACGTATATATTTGAGACTGCGATCATCCCACGTCTCGCTAGTCGCAACCAATACAACGACATGGGGCCACATTTTATTTGGAGGAAAAATGAGCAAGCAGCAAACGCAGCCTAACACGCCGGAAGTTCACGATGTGCGCCAGAATTTGTCCAGTGAACAACTGGTCCAAACTCAGCAAACAGTTAGCGAATTGAGTAACAGCGTCGCCGCGCTGCGCACAGAAGCGGATCGTGCTAAAAACATTTTTGGCTTTGGGCGCCGCATTTTGGTTTCGCCGGATGAGATTCATGTGGTGGTGGGCGACGGCCGTCACATCTGGACCATGTCCAACGAACGAAAAGTATTTGGGCAGAGCGCGGAACGGCCGTCGCGCTATTGGCTCAACCCGCTCACCCAAGTCATCAAACTCAAAACCATCAGTTTCACCGTCGCCATTCATGGGCCTAACAACCGAGGCGTTGAAGCGTTGGATAGCAGTAAAGTCAGCTTCCAATTATGGGCGCACGCCGTTGCTAAAATCAACCCGGAAAAGGCTGAAATCGCCGCCCAGCGCGTAGGGTTGGACGCCACCAATTTAGTCCACACCATCACCAAAGTCGGTACGGCCGAATTGGTCGCTGCCGCGGCCACGATGAACCTGGAAGACATCATCGCCAATCGGCAGGAATTGGCCGCCATTGCCTTCCCCAAAGTCAACCAGATATTGTCGGAACTGGGCTACGATTTGGCGCTGCTCACCATCACACAGTTGGATGGCGAGGCGTACATCAAACTCATTCATCAGGCCGAATCTCGCATCTCCAAAGAAACGGGCATTGCCACCAACCGGGAACAGTTAGCCGAGTTGGAAGATGACCAGGCCCGCGAACGGGTGGAATCAGAAATTCAAGCGGAGACCAAGAAAAAATTGGCGACAGAGCGGCTGGAAGCGGAGCGTGAAGTGGAAACGGCCACCATCAGCCAACAAGAAGCGCTGGACATCCGCCGCCATGAGATGGAAGTGAAACAGATTGGGCGCAAACAAACGGCCGTCGAAACCGCCCACACCGCCGATTTAGCCAAAGTCCAATTAGCCCAGCAAATCGGCGAAGCTGAAGCCGAAAAACAAGCCAAACTCGCCAAAATCGAAGCCGAACGCCAAGCTGAACTGCGCGCCTTGCAGCAAAAGAAACAAGCCGCCATCCAATTGGCCCAAACCGAGGCCGAAGCAGAACGATTGGCGGTAGAGCAAGCGCGGGAAATCGAACGTAAAGCGGCTTTGACTTTGGCCGAAGCGGAGCGGCTGCGTAAGGAAGAGCTGGAATCGGCGCAGCGTACAAAAGAAATCGCTTTGCTGGAAGTCAACCAGGTCGCGGAAGCGCTCAAGGTTGAAGCGGAAGCGGAAGCCCGCTCGCTGCAAATTAAAGTGGATACTGAAACCAAGTTGGAATTGGTGAAAGCTGAAGCTGAGGCGACGGCAACGGAAAAGCGGGCGCAGGCGGCCAAAATCCGCGCCGAAGCGACAAAAGCGGAAACCGCCGCTCTTGGTTTAGCCGAGGCCGACGTGGAAGCGGCCCGCGTGCATGTCGCCGAACAACAGGTAGCCGTCACCCGCGCCGAAGGTCTGGCAGCGGCCGAGGTAGCCCAAGCGCAAGCTGAAGCCGAATCGGATCGCATCAGGCGGCTCAAAGATGTGGAAATTAACGCCCAAACCAAGCTGGCGCAGTTGTACAATGAAGCCCCAATTCTGATCGAACTGGAAAAAATGCGGATGCAGTTGACCCATGAGGAAAAATTGGTCGCCCTACAAACGGAAGCCAATTTGAAAGCGTTTGAAGCGATTGCTCCCGGCGTAAAAATTCATTTATTTGGAAACGGGGGGCAAACGGGGCAGATTATGAGCAATCTGATGTCTATTTCGCATGGGCTGAATGCGATGGGGGATGAAATACCCTGGATTAACCGGGTCATCGGACAAGAAGATGGCAATGCATTTGGATCGTTGGGCAAAGCGTTGTCCAATGCACGCATCATGCCCTATCTCAAGCAGATGATGGCCGAGATGAATCCACGCATGTTCTCTAGCTTGAAGGTAGCGGATGTGGTGGAACGGCTGGGTTCGGTGGCGGCGGGAGATGAAGATTTGGTGACGGCCGTTACCAACCTTAAACAAGATGCCTCCTTCCGCATGGTAGGCGATTTGCCTATCGGCCCTATTTTGAATTTGTTGGGTCTAAAGGTCGACGGCGGCGATGATTTGCCAATTGAGACCATCAAAGTGGAAAACGCCAATTAACAGACTGAAAATCTCACATCTTGAGCCTCCACAGACAATTACTGCCTGTAGAGGCTCTTTTTTGATAGGTTTCTTATACTGCTAAACGTAATTGTTGATATACTTGCCGCTGCGAAATTAATGATTGAGGTAAACCTAATGGAAGATTATTTGGTACGCGCCATTGCAAAAAAAGCCGGCGTCCGCGGGATTGTTTGTGTGACCACGAATTTGGCAAATAATGTAGCGCATCGTCATGAAACATCGCCGACGGTAACGGCCGTTCTCGGACGCGCATTAACTGGCGGCGCCTTGATGGGCGCCTTGCTCAAAGTACAGCATCGAGTCGCTCTCAAGCTGGAAGGAACCGGGCCGATTGAGAAAGTGATTGTAGAAGCCAACAGCTACGGCAAAGTGCGCGGCTACCCCGGCGTGCCCAATGTGGATTTACCGTTGAAAAACGGCCGTTACGACATCACCGGCGCAACAGGGCGGGCCGGACTGCTCACCGTCGTCCGCGATTTGGGGCTGCCCGAATTGGCCGAAAGCGTCACCCCGCTGGCGACTGGGGAAACCGACACCGATTTGAACGCTTATTTCAACCAATCAGAACAAATCCCAACGGTGGTGGCGATTGGGATTGATGTGAACGAGGATGGGGAAACGCCTGCACTGAGCAAGGGCAAAGTAGCCGTTGCTGGCGGTATTCTCATCCAGGCCATTCCGCCCTACGACGAAAACATCATCGTCCAAATGGCCGACCGCATTCTGGAACTACCGCCCATCGAAGAATTGCTAACCAGCGGCAAAACGCCGGAAGAGATCATGGCCTTGTTATTTGCTGGGATGGAATACGATCTACTGGAAAAACGACCGATTCAATTTCATTGCGATTGCAGCCGCGAACGGTCAGAAAAAGCGCTCATCACTCTGGGGCGCGAAGAAATTGAAGCGCTGCTAGAAAACGAAGGGCAAGCTGTAATTGATTGCCATTTTTGCCATGAGCGGTACGTGTTTGACGAGATTGATCTGGAATTGATTCTGGAAGAAATTGAGTAGGCGCAGCCCATCGCTTTATAAAACAAACGCTAAACTTACGCCCGTAATCAAAATCAGGATAAATCCCGGCAAGAAAGCCCGGCGCAAGGCCGGGGAGCCGCCTGTCAAAACAATGCTGCCCTTCACCACTGTATTAGACATGGTTGCCAGAACAATGGCGCGCGCGGCCGTTGTCAGTTCCAACGCGCCCGTATTGCTCAATTCAGCCATAGACAAGGTAATGGCATCTACATCGGCCAAACCAGAGAGAATACTGGAAATATACACGCCCGTATCGCCAAAATAAAGCTGCGCCGCCCGCGAAATGAGCAAAATAACGCCATAAAGCAAACCAAATGTGATGGCCGGTCCAAGCTCAAATGGATTAGAGACGGATACACTTCCATCATCATCGTGACGAGGAGCGAAATAGAGGTAAACGCCGTAAGCCAAACCGGCCAGCCCGGCGGCCAAAATCGGCAGCCAGACTGCGCCCAGCAAGGGGCGGCTCAACGCGCCGACGACGATCAAAACACGAATGAACATCACCGTCCAGGCGATGGTAATCGCTAAAGCAAAGGGTTTAGCGAGTCGTTCGTCTTTTTGGCTGCGTTGAGAGAAACTGAGGGTAACGGCCGTGCTCGACACCAACCCGCCCAACAATCCCGTCAACCCCACGCCCCGATTAGACCCCACCGCCTTCACCAGCATATAACCCAGGAAACTGATACCTGAAATTAACACCACCATCAACCAAATTTTGTAAGGATTCAGCACATCAAACGGCGCCGGCCAAAAAGATTGATCTGGCAGCACCGGTAAAATAATAGCTGTGATGATGGCAAATTTCAGCGTCGCCAACACATCCTCCCGGTTGATGCGCTCGACAAAACGGTGCAGTTCCTTCTTGAGCGAGAGCAACGCGACCATGACTACGCCCAGGGCCGTCGCCGCCGCCATTTCATCCCAAAAGGCCAGCGCGCCTATCAACACGATGAGAATAGCCGAAATCTCTGTGGTCAACCCCATCTCGCCACGTCTGGCCGAAACGAAGTAAGAAACGGCAATAAGCAGTCCAAAAGCAACGATGATTCCCACAAATATCCAGGGCGAACCAAATAGATCGGCCAAAAAAGCGGCCGTGCTGCCCAGCAGCCCCATCAAAGTGAACGTGCGAATCCCGGCAAAAGTTTTCTTGCTCGATTTATCTTCCTCATCGTAGGAAAATTCGCGCTGTAGGCCAACTAACAACCCGATAAATAACGCTACTCCAAAGCGGTAAAAAAGCGTATGATGTTCCATCCCATCCTCCTCGTATAGCATGTTCGTAGTAAGGTACGTAGTCGCGCTGTTCGGCGACGGAGTACCGATGGATGACGCCACTCCGAAGTCTACGTGGCTAACTACGAGCAGCTAATAATATCGCCTCGTATACTATGTTCGTAGTAAGGTACGTAGTCGCGCTGTTCAGCGACGGAGTACCGTTGGATGACGCCACTCCGAAGACTACGTGGCTAACTAC